>JAEUMA010000034.1 GCA_016793565.1 Rhizobiaceae bacterium | reverse complement strand
ACGTCGGCGCGCCTGGCGATCTCGGCGTTCGAGGCGTCGACGCAGAAGGTCACGTCGGCCAGCACTACGTCTGCGACCCGCCGCTCCGCCCGGCGCAGTTCCGCATAGGAATCCCTGATTTGCGAGAGGATGTCGGGGATCGGCTTGGCGTAGGGCTCGGCCGCCGCCGGATCCTCCGTCCGCTGGCGCGTCTCGGACGATGCGACCGCCAGATCGATCCCTGCTTCCGACATGCGGGCGACTTGCTCCTGCACCTGCGACTCTCGTTTCGCCATCTATAGCAGCACGCGTCGATTTATCCACAATGTAGGAAAGTTACATGAGCTGCAAGATAAAAAACCGTTGAAATTCAACCTTTCACGCGGTTGGGCAATTTGCAGCAAGAGCGCGCTTGACTCGGAAAGTCGGATAGTTACAAACTGCTGCAGCGGTCCGAACAAAGAGGCCGCTGGACGTCGGCACGGGGACGGCGCGAGGCAGAATGACGGTTGGGAATTCCACGCAGCCAAAGCTTCGGGTGAGCGGGGCGACCAAGGTGTACAACACCCGGTCGGGCGACCTGCTCGCGATCGACCGATGCTCGCTGGACATCATGCCGGGCGAGATCGTCTCCATCGTCGGGCCGTCCGGCTGCGGCAAGACCACGCTCTTGTGGTCGATGTCGGGACTGCACGGTCTCAGCGCCGGCCAGGTGCTGCTGGACGGCAAGCAGATCACCGGGCCGAATCCCGAGATCGGCATGGTGTTCCAGGAAGCCAACCTGCTGCCGTGGCGCAACCTCGATTCCAACATCCACTTTCCTTTCGAGATCAAGGGCACCAAGCCCGACCGTGTCTGGATCGACGAACTGTTGAACAGGGTGGGGATGGAAGGGTTCGGCGGGCGCTATCCGCGCGAGCTTTCCGGCGGCATGCAGCAGCGTGCCGCGCTGGTACGCGCGCTGTCCTACAAGCCATCGGTGCTGTTGATGGACGAGCCGTTCGGCGCGCTCGACGCCTTCACCCGTGAGGAGATGAACCGGCTGGTCGAAGAGATCTGGCTGGATACGCACACGACCATCGTCCTCATCACCCATTCGATCGAGGAGGCGATCTTCCTTTCCGACCGGATCGTCGTGATGAGCCCGCGTCCCGGGCGCGTCGCCAACATCCACACGGTGCCGTTCCCGCGGCCCCGCTCGCTGGAAATCATGTCGACCAAGGAAGTCTTCGACCTGACCAACGCGATCAAGCTGGAGATCGTGGGCACCCAGCAGAGCCGGTTTGCGCAGGGCACGCCGCCTGCCGCGAAGGCGGCGGAGTGAGGATCCCTTGAGCGACACCGACGCCATTCCTGAGTTCAAGAAGGCTGGAGGCGGCGCCGGCGATGTCGGCATCACCAACATGTCGGCCTTTACTGCCGGCCCCGGCATCAAGTCGATGAGCGAGGTCTTTGCCATCCTGCTGGTCGCGGTGGTGATCATCGGCGGCACCGAACTGCTGCTGAACATCTTTCAGGTGCCGCAATACGTGCTGCCCAAGCCGAGCGAGATCGGCAAGGCGCTGGTGACGGAGTTCCCGCTGATCGCCCCGCATCTCGGCCACACGCTGGTGGAACTGATCGCCGGCTTCGCCATCGGGGCGTCGATCGGGCTGATCCTGGCCGGCGTGATCACGCAGTTTCCCTTCGTAGAGAAGATCGTGACGCCCTACATCCTGCTGCTCGTTACCACTCCGATGCTTGCGCTGGTGCCGCTTCTCATCCTGCGCTTCGGCTTCGGCTACGAGCCGCGCATCATCGCCGTGGCGCTCGCCGCGGGGCCGATGGTGATGATCAACGCCGCGACGGGCTTCAGGCGGGTCGATCGTGGCAAGATCGCACTGGCGCGCTCTTACGGCGCCTCGACGCTGCAGATCTTCTGGAAGGTGCGTGCGCCGATGGCGCTGCCGATGATCTTTGTCGGCCTGATGGTCGGCTCGATCTTCGGGCTGCTGACGGCCGTGGGCGCGGAGATGGTGGGTGGCGGCTTCGGCCTCGGTAACCGGCTCACCTCCTATTCGTCCATGATCCAGATGCCGCAGTTTTTCGCGGTCGTCCTGATCCTCTCCATACTGGGCATTCTCATCTACGTGCTCTTCTTCCTGCTGGGGAAGAAGTACGCGAGCTGGGAGGCCTGAACGAAGACCTGACGCCGGGAGGAAGTGGCGTCCGGAAGCTAGCAAGCGTCGATCCATCAAAAGGGGTACAAGATATGAACGGGTTTTCCTTGTCCGGCGGGATGAGCCGCCGCACATTCCTGCAGGTTTCGGCCGCCGGCGTTGTGACCGCAACGACGCTTCGCCCGCGCCTCGCCAGCGCCGAGGGCTATTCGAAGTTTACCTGGATTTCGCCGCGCGGCACGCTGGAGGTGCTCGACGACTATCCGTACTGGATCGGCAAGAAGATGGGCTATTTCGACAAGGGCGAACTCGGCATCGAGACCGACATGCAGCCCGGCCCGTCGGATGGTACCGCGACGGTCAAGTTCGTGGACGTCGGCCAGGCCGACATGGGCTTTCCGTCGCCAGGCGTGTTCTCCTTTGCGCTGCAGAACGGGATGAAGCTGAAGTCGGCCTTCCACATGGGCGCCAAGGACACGTTCAGCCTGGCATTCCGCAAGGGCGAGGGCACCAACGACCTGAAGACGCTGGAAGGCAAGACCATTCTGCTGGGCTCGGCTGCCTGGCAGTCGATCGTTGACCCGATGCTGGCGGTGCAGGGCGTCGACATCACCAAGGTCAAGTATGTCGAGGCCGGCTGGCCGACCTGGGCCACGGCTCTCAAGGCTGGTCAGGGCGATGCGGCGCTCTCGTGGGAAGGCCTGCGCGCCGAATGGATCGGTAGCGGGCTGGAGTTCGAATACTGGCTCGGCGTGCAGCGGTCTCCGCTGTTTGCCAACACCTTCGTGGTGCGGGCGGCCGACCTCGAGGATCCGGACAAGAAGGCATTCCTCGACAAATATCTGCGTGGCTGGGCGATGGGTCTGGAGTTCGGCTACCTCAATCCGCGCGCCGCGGTCGAGGCCGTGTTCGAGCAGTTCCCGACGCTCGCCACCAATATCGGGCCGGAACTCGGCACCACCTCCATCCTGCAGCAGATCGCCGTCTTCCGCGGCGACATGGACAAGCGCAAGGGCTGGGGCGACCACGACATGGCAGCCTGGCAGGTGTTCTTCGACGAGATCTACAAGCTCAAGCAGGTCACGAACCCGATCAAGGCCGAGGATGTCTGCACCAACGACTGCGTAGGCCCGGCCAACGACTTCGACCATGCCAAGGTCAAGGCGGATGCCGAGGGCTACAAGCTCAGCGACGCCTTCGCCGCGATCGACGTCGAGAAGATCAAGGCGCATCTCTACGATCAGGCCGTTCCGGGCTGATCGGCGGGACGACCAGGCATAGTGCGGGCGGCGGCGCTGCCGCCCGCATCCAAAAAAGCAGACAGGGAGGGCCGGATGGCCGACAAGGTTAGAGTTCTGGTCGTCGGGCTCGGCAATATGGGCGCCTCACATGCGAGCGCCTATCACCGCAATCCCGGCTTCGAGATCGTCGGGCTGATGAGCCGGTCGATAAAGTCCAAGAAAATCCCGGATGAGCTCAAGGGTTATCCGCTGTTCGAGAACTATGACGAGGCGTTGAAGGCGACGAAGCCCGACGCCGTCTCGATCAACACATGGCCGAACACGCATGCCGAATATGCGATGAAGGCCATCAATGCGGGCGCGCATGTCTTCATGGAAAAGCCGCTGGCGACCAACATCGAGGACGCCGAGGCGGTCGTGAAACTGGCGCGCGAGAAGAACAAGAAGCTGGTGCTGGGCTACATCCTTCGCGTCCATCCGAGCTGGGTGAAGTTCATCGAACTCGGCAAGACGCTGGGCAAGCCGCTGGTGATGCGGCTCAACCTAAACCAGCAGAGCAACGGCCCGGCATGGCACTGGCACAAGAACCTGATCGACAGCCTGATCCCCATCGTCGATTGCGGCGTGCACTACGTCGACGTGATGTGCCAGCTCACCGAAGCCAAGCCGGTGCGCGTGCACGGCATCGGTGCCAGGCTGTGGGCGGAGGCCGACAAGCCGAATTACGGCCACCTCCACGTCACCTTCGACGACGGCTCGGTCGGATGGTACGAGGCCGGCTGGGGCCCGATGATGAGCGAGGAAGCCTTCTTCGTGAAGGACGTCGTCGGACCGAAAGGTGCCGTCTCGATCGTACCGGGGCATTCAGAAGGTAAGGATCAGCTTACCGATGTCTCGGATTCGGCAGATATCGACCGCCACACCAAGACCGACGCGATCCGCTACCACCACGCCGAGGTCGGAGACGACAAGAACTTCGTCCGCAAGGACGAGATGTTCAACATGACCGACGAGCCAGGACACCAGGATCTGTGCGACCGCGAGCAGGCCTTCTTCCTGAAGGCCATCCGGGAAGACCTGGACCTGACCGAATCCATGGATGCGGCGGTGAACAGCCTGCGCATCGTGCTAGCGGCGGAACAGTCGATCAACGAGAAGCGCGTCGTCGAACTGTCCTGAGAAACCTGCCCGACCCCGACACGCGGCGCGGGCCGGCAGGTCCGCCCGGTGAAGGCCGAGGCAACCGGAGGAATCCGATGACTGATTCATCGGCCGCTCGCGGCTACGATCTCGTCCTGCAGGGCGGGCGTGTGCTCGACGAGCGAAACGACGTCGACGCCGTCATGGACATCGCCGTCAAGGACGGAAAGATCGCCGCGCTGGGCACCGGGTTGGGGGCGGGGGCGAAGAAGATCGAGAATGTCGCCGGCGCGATCGTCACGCCTGGGCTGATCGACATCCACACCCACGTCTACCACAAGGCGACCTCGCTCAGCGTCGATCCGGGTTTCATCTCGCGCCGCTCCGCCACCACGACACTGGTCGACGCCGGCAGCGCCGGTGCGGGCAACTATGACGGGTTCCGCGATTATGTGATGGCGCACTCACCCTATCGCATCCTCGCCTTTCTCAACGTCTCTTTCCCGGGCATTTTCGGCTTCGACAAGGGCGTCTCGATCGGCGAGGCGACGCTCCGCGAAATGCTCCCGGTCGACCGCTGCGTGGCCAAGATCGAGGCTAACCGAGACCGCATCGTCGGCGTGAAGGTTCGCATCGGCGGCCCGGTGACCGGCGCCTTCGGACTCGGCGCGCTTGAACTGGCGCTGGAAGCCGCC
Organism: Rhizobiaceae bacterium; assembly: GCA_016793565.1. Lineage (GTDB taxonomy): Bacteria > Pseudomonadota > Alphaproteobacteria > Rhizobiales > Rhizobiaceae > JAEUMA01. The sequence continues at coordinate 833 of JAEUMA010000034.1, read as the reverse complement.
AACGCCGTAAATCTGCCGCTGATGACGCATATCGGCACCGCTCCGCCGAGCTATGCCGACGTCGTCTCGATGCTGCGGCCGGGCGACATTCTTACCCATTGCTTCCGTCCGGACCCCAATTCGGCGGTGGGTGCGGACGGAAAGGTGCTGAAGGCGGTGCGCGTAGCGCGCGAGCGCGGCGTGCTGTTCGATATCGCGCACGGCATGGGCGCTTTCGGCTACGATACGGCCGAACGGGCTCTGGCCGACGGCTTCAAGCCCGACCTGATCTCGTCCGACGTGCATGTGATCGCCATCGAAGGGCCGGGTTACGACCTGCTGCACACGATGAACAAGCTGCTCAATTGCGGGCTGACGCTGCCGGAAGTGATCGGCATGTCGACCAGCCGGCCGGCGCTTGCCATCCGCCGGCCCGACCTCGGACATCTCGGCGTCGGTGCGCCGGCCGACATCACGGTGCTGCGCCAATTCGACAGCAACTTTGTTTTCGAGGACGTGGTCGGCACCAAGCGGCAGGGCTCGACGCTGCTGCAGCCGGTTTCGGTCTATCTCGGCGGCCGGCCGATGGAGGTCGCGCGGCGTCCCTTCGAGGAGCCGTTCCTCCTCGGCTGCAACCACGATCATTGAGGGCGCGGCGATGAGCTACAAGGCGATCTACACCTACGCCTGGGACCTCGCCGAAACGGGCGTGGGTGCGGCGGTCGACGAGTTCCGTGGCCTCGGCCTCGACACAGTGACGATCGCCGGCAGCTACCATGCCGGTAAGTTCCTGCGGCCGCACGGCAAGGCCGGGAAGGTCTACTTCCCCGAAGACGGGACGGTGTACTTCAACG
>JAEUMA010000025.1 GCA_016793565.1 Rhizobiaceae bacterium | reverse complement strand
GATGACGTCACCGACGCCTTCGACTGCCAGATCCTGTCGGGACCGAAGTCGCGCGACATCCTGGCCGAGGTAACGGACGCCGACCTGCAATCGCAATGGCTGACGCACCAGTCCTGCCAGATCGCCGGCGAGTGGCTGCAGCTGGTGCGCGTCTCCTTAGCCGGCGAACTCGGCTGGGAACTACACACCCATAGCGGCAGCACCGCATAGGTCTTCGACGACGTCTGGTCCGCCGGCCTGAATCTTGGCCTGAAGCCCTTCGGCATGTTTGCGCTGGATTCCCTGCGGCTGGAAAAGGGCTACCGCGCCTGGAAGCAGGATCTCTCAACGGATTACACCGTGCTGCAGGGCGGGCTGGAGCGCTTCGTCAAATGGGACAAGCCTGACTTCAAGGGCAAGGCGGCCCTTCTAAGCGAGAAGCAGCGCGGGCCCGCGAAGCGTTTCGTGACGTTGGTTCTCGACGAGCCGGGCGAATGCGACGCGCCGTATATGTCGGCGCTGTGGCACGGCGGCGCGATCGTCGGCGAAACGCTCTCGGGCGGCTACGGTCACCGTGTCGACAAAGCGATCGCACTCGGAATGCTGCGGTCCGACTTTGCTGAGCCCGGCACGCGCGTCGACATCGAAATTTTCGGTGAGCGCAGAAGCGCCACCGTCCAGCCCGACGCGCCGCTTTGGGACCCAGGCAATGCAAGGTTGAAGTCGTAGACATGCCGACATTGGAGCTCAGCTGATCATGCCTCAGCCATCTTCGCGCATCCGTGGCATCGTTCCCTCCGGCAAGGACGGCTGGGAAGTCCACTTCGCCGCCTACGGCCGCAAGGCAGCCGGCGAGCACATCATCATGCTGTCCGTCGGCGACCATGACTTTCATACGCCGCAGCCGACCGTCGAGGCAGCGGTCGAGGCGCTGCGCGAGGGTCACCACCACTACACGCCACTGCCGGGTCTTCCGCGCCTGCGCGCGGCCATGGCCAACCTTTCGCAGCAGTGCACCGGCGTTCCGACGACTGCCAGCCAGGTTATCGCCACACCCGGCGGACAGGCAGCGCTCTATGCCGCGGCGCAGGCGACGCTTGACCGCGGCGACCACGCGATCATGCTGGCGCCCTATTATGCGACCTATCCCGGCACGTTCCGGTCGGCGGAAGCGGACTTCACCGTGGTCGAGACGCGCGCCGAAAACGGGTTTCAGCCCGATTCGGCCTCGATAGAGAAGGCCATCCGGCCCAATACGCGATGCATCCTCATCAACTCGCCGAACAACCCGACCGGCGCCGTCTACACGCGCCAGTCGCTGGAAGGCATCGCCGACATATGCCGTCGTCACGATCTCTGGCTGCTCTCGGACGAGGTCTACTGGACGCTGGGCGGCGACCGTCACCTGTCGCCACGCGCGCTGCCGGGGATGGAGGATCGGACGCTGGTGATCAACTCGATGTCGAAGAGCCACGGCATGACCGGCTGGCGCATTGGCTGGGTTACCGGCCCGAAGACGATCGTGACCCAAATGATCAGCCTGAATCTGGTCACCACCTACGGGCTGACGGACTTCGTCAGCCACGCTGCTTCCGAGGCTATGGAGCAAGGCTATGGTGTTGCCGAGATTGCCGCCCGCTACGCAGCGCGACGCGGCGTGATGGTCGAGGCCCTGAGCGGAGCCAACGACATCGTCGTGCGCGGCTCGGAGGGCGGCATGTATGTGATGCTCGACGTGCGCGCGGTCGAGCCGGATTGCGAAAAATTCGCCTGGGCGCTGCTTGATGCGGAGAAAGTGTCTGTGATGCCGGGCGCCAGCTTCGGCGACGCCGCGGCCGGACATATCCGCCTCAGCCTGTGTCAGCCCGACGACATTCTGGAAGAAGCAGCTCGCCGCATCCGGCACTTCGCATCCAACTACCGGAGCAAGGCAGCGTGAACATGATCCCCCAGAAAGCCCGGGCCGTCATCATCGGCGGAGGCGTTTCCGGCTGCTCGACGGCCTACCACTTGGCCAAGCTGGGCTGGAGCGATGTCGTACTGCTTGAGCGCAAACAGTTGACTTGCGGCACGACCTGGCACGCGGCCGGCCTGATCGGCCAGTTGCGCGGGTCGAAGAACATGACGCGGCTGGCAAAATACTCCGCCGATCTCTACGTGCGGCTGGAAGAAGAGACCGGTGTCGCCACCGGTATGAGGCAGGTCGGCTCGATCAGCGTCGCGCTGACCGAAGAGCGCAAGCACGAACTCTATCGGCAGGCGACCGTAGCGCGCGCCTTCGACGTCGATGTACGCGAAATTTCTCCGCACGAAGTCAAGGAGATGTACCCCCATCTGAACGTCTCCGACGTGGTCGGCGCGGTGCATCTTCCGCTCGACGGTCAGTGCGACCCCGCCAACATCGCCATGGCGCTGGCGAAAGGTGCGCGGCAGCGTGGCGCGCGTATCATCGAAGGCGCCAGGGTGACGCGGGTGGAAACCCGCGACGGCCGCGTCAGCGGCGTGTCGTGGGAAATGGACGGCGAAAGCGGCACCATCGAAACGGACATGGTCGTCAACTGCGCCGGCATGTGGGCACGCGAATTCGGTCTGCGGAACGGCGTGACTATCCCCTCGCACGCCTGCGAGCACTTTTATCTCATCACCGAGCCGATACCCGGCCTCGGCCGACTGCCGGTGCTGCGCGTGCCGGACGAATGCGCCTACTACAAGGAGGACGCCGGCAAAATGATGCTCGGCGCCTTCGAGCCGAAGGCTAAGCCATGGGGCATGGACGGCATTCCCGACAGCTTCTGCTTCGACCAGCTACCGGAGGACATGGAGCATTTCGAGCCCATACTCGAAATGGGTGTGAACCGCATGCCGATGCTGGCCACCGCCGGCATCCATACTTTCTTCAACGGGCCCGAAAGCTTCACGCCCGATGACCGCTACTATCTCGGCGAAGCGCCCGAGGTCCGCGGCTACTGGATGGCGACGGGCTACAATTCCATCGGCATCGTCTCGTCCGGCGGCGCCGGAATGGCGTTGGCGCAGTGGATGAACGATGGCGAGCCGCCTTTCGACCTGTGGGAGGTCGACATCCGCCGCATGCAGCCGTTCCAGAAAAACCGCCGCTATCTCAAGGAGCGCGTGTCGGAAACGCTCGGCCTGCTCTACGCGGACCATTTCCCGTACCGTCAGGTCGCCACCGCGCGCGGCGTGCGACGCTCGCCGCTCCACGAGCACCTCACGGCGCGCGGCGCCGTGTTCGGCGAAGTGGCCGGCTGGGAGCGCGCCAACTGGTTCGCCCGCGAAGGCCAGGAACGCGAGTACCGATATTCCTGGTGGCGTCAGAACTGGTTCGACAACCAGCGTGAGGAGCACATGGCCGTGCG
>JAEUMA010000023.1 GCA_016793565.1 Rhizobiaceae bacterium | reverse complement strand
AGGCTCTGGCTGGTGAGAAAGCCGATATTGGCGTCGGCGCGCAGATAGTCGGTGAAATGGTAGCCGGCGCCGATGCCGCCGAAGATGGTCGAGCTGGTTTCGCTGTAGGAGAGGCCGGGCACCGAGCTGAAATCGTAGTCGGCGAACTCGCTGTCGAAGTTGTAGCCGATGTCGCCGCGCAGGTACCAGCCGCTGCCGACCTCGACCGGCACCATCTCTGGCGCTTCGTCGACAAAGATCGGCGGATCGTAGTCGGCGGCTAGCGCCGAGGCGGCAGGCAACAGGCCAGCGGCGAACGAAAGCACAAATCGATACATGCGGCTCATGGCTACCAACTCCCGGATCGGGCCGACGGATCGCTTCATCCTGCCAGCGCTACGATCCGAGTGTTAACCATGATGGTTAAGTCGCGGTTAAGGATAACAGGTCGTTACCCGAATTTGTTTATCGGTTCTCCCAAAAGCAAAACGCCCGGGCGAGCCGGGCGTTTCAGTATGCTTCGGGAAGATCGGTCTTATTTGTAGACCGGCTCCGGCTCGTAGGCCACCTGGGCCGGGGCGCAGGCCGGCGAACCGGCACCGAACTGGTAGCGCAGGCCGCCGCGCACCTCGTTGATGCCGAGGCCGTCGTCGGTGCCCGGACCGGCGCCGTAGGCATAGCCGAACATCTCGCCGCCATCGATGCGGCTGTAGCGGTAGCCCACGTCGAGCAGGACGTTGCTGGTCAGGCAGTAGGACGCGCCGGCCATCACGCCGTAGGCGAAGCGCCAGTCGCTGCCGCCTTCATGCTGGAAGGTGCCGTCGTCGGTGGTGTTGGTGAGCGTATCCCAGTTGACGTAGGCGCCGCCGATGCCCGCGCCGACATAGGGCGTGATGCCGTACCAGGTGCCGAGATCGACATAGGCGTTGGCCAGAAGGAGCCACGCATTGTACGAGGTCGTGTCGACCGAGGTGCAGAGGTAGCCGCCGCTGCAATAGCCGGTCGTCTGGCCGGTGAAGTCCGCGTCGAACAGATAGTCGAGCGTCACGTCGGTGCGGATGTAGTTGTTGAACTGATAGCCGATACCGGCTCCGAGCGACCAGCTGCCATCGATATCGCCGTAGTCGAACACGCCGTAGCTGCCCGGATAGGCGTAGGGCAGTTCGTAGGTCGCGCCGCGGAAGTCCGTCCAGTGGTAGTCGAGATCGCCGCGCAGGTACCACCCGCTGAAGGAAACCGGAGCCGCTACGACCGGCGGGGGCGGAGCCTCCTCGACCGGCGGATAATAGGGATCGGCCGCCAGGGCCGGGCTCGCCAGGCTGGCAAGCACGACGCCGGCCAGCAGCTTCAAAGTCAGTCGCGACATTCTCTTCACCCCTGCGCAATCCCGGACGCCAGAGCCCGAGTCATAATCATTCCTCGGTAAGGATAATGAAGACCAAAGGTTAAGCGTGACTTAACCTTGTTGCTTAACCATGATGCAGATGCACGCGAATGCCGCCAGCCACGCTTCTTCGAGAGAAAGCGTGGCGCTCTTACCGGCGACCAGGGTCAGGAACGCGGGCGCCGCGTGGCTTGAAAAGTGAGTGCAGCCGAGGCTGCGGCGGCAAAAAGCCAAGCATGGACGGCGGCCAACGCCGCAGCCAGCCTGCCGTCCAAGTGGCGGGCTGCGAATAGGCCGGCGCCTGATGCCGATCAGGCGGCGGTGCGCAGTTCCGAGATGACGTCGATGATGTCGTTGACGACGGTTTCCACCAGCGCCGGATCGTCGCCTTCGGCCATCACGCGGATCAGCGGTTCCGTGCCGGAAGGACGGATGACTAGCCTGCCGCGGTTGCCCAGCCGGTCGCGCGCGTCATCGATCGCGGCCTTTACGGATGCTGCCTCGAGCGGCGCGCCGCCGGAGAAGCGGACGTTCTTCAGTACCTGGGGAACCGGCTCGAACTTCCTGGTGACTTCGCTCACCGGCTTGCCCGACCGCTTGACGCAGGCCAGCACCTGAAGGGCCGAGACGAGACCATCGCCGGTGGTCGAGAAGTCTGACAACACGATATGGCCGGACTGTTCGCCGCCGACGTTGAAGCCGTGCGCGCGCATGTGCTCGACCACGTAGCGGTCGCCCACCTTGGTGCGCAGAAGCTGCAGGCCGAGGCCGTTGAGGAAGCGCTCCAGGCCGAGATTGGACATCACCGTGGCCACCACGCCACCGCCGGCGAGGCGGCCGGACTGGTGCCAGGACTCGGCGATCGCCGCCATGATCTGGTCGCCGTCGACCAGCGTCCCGGTCTCGTCGACGATCACCATGCGGTCGGCGTCGCCGTCCAGCGCGATGCCGATGTCGGCGCGCACCTCGTGCACCTTCTTCGCCAGAGCGACCGGGTGCGTCGAGCCGCACTCCTGGTTGATGTTGAAGCCGTTCGGCTCGTTGTTGATGGCGATCACCTCGGCGCCGAGCTCCCACAGGGCCGCGGGCGCCACCTTGTAGGCGGCGCCGTTCGCGCAATCGATGACGATACGCAGTCCGTTGAGCGACATGGAACGTGGCAGCGTGCGCTTGGCGAACTCGATGTAGCGGTCGTGCACGCCGTCGACGCGCTTGGCGCGTCCGAGCTCGTCCGAGCTTGCGAGCGTCAGGCCGACATCCTGATCGAGCATCGCCTCGATACGCGCCTCGATCTCGTCGGAGAGCTTGTAACCGTCCGGGCCGAACAGCTTGATGCCGTTGTCGGAATAGGGATTGTGCGAGGCCGAGATCATGACGCCGATGTCGGCGCGCAGCGAGCGCACCAGCATGGCGACGGCCGGGGTCGGGATCGGGCCGAGCAGGAACACGTCCATGCCGGCGGCGCAGAAGCCGGAGACCATGGCGTTCTCCAGCATATAGCCGGAAAGACGCGTATCCTTGCCCAGCACGACGCGGTGGCGATGCTTGCCGCGATGGAAGGACAGGCCGGCGGCCATGCCGACCTTCATCGCCACTTCGGGCGTCATCGGAAAGGTGTTGGCCTGCCCGCGGATGCCGTCAGTACCGAAATAGCGTCTTGCCATGGACAAAGGTCCCCACCGTCAATTCTAGCCGTATCACCGCGCCTTCTGCCATATCGGGCGGCAGGGACGCGATCACAAAGTGTGAGTATACGTTACCACCGGTTAGGAAAGGGTTTTTGGCGCTGCGAGCAAAAAGGGTCCGTCCAGTCGAAGAACCGCGCCGACCCGACGAACAGCTCGAAATAGAAACGCCGCCGAAGTGCTCTCGGCGGCGATCTCTATTGGGTCGGTACCACGAACACGTCAGCCTTGAGGCTGCGGCTCCATTCCACCTTCGGGTTCCTCGCCGCCCTTCTTGCGGCGGCCGCCGGCGCCGGCCTTGGGCACGGCGGAGCCGCGCGAGGGCGGGGTATCGTCGCCGAGGTCGCGCGAAGGCTTCTGCCCGGCGATCAGCTGCTTGATCTCGTCGCCGGTCAGCGTTTCGTATTCGAGCAGGCCCTCGGCGATGGCGATCCATTCCTTTTTGTACTTGGTCAGGATGCGCTTGGCC
>JAEUMA010000012.1 GCA_016793565.1 Rhizobiaceae bacterium | reverse complement strand
CTGCCGGCCGGACGCCGCCACTTCGAAAAGGCCGTCCGCACGATCGAGGCGGCCAACGCGCATTCCTCCGGCCGGCTGTCCGGTATCCTGGCGCCGGACACGCTCGACACCACGGCGGAAGACCTGCTGCGCGACACGCTGGCGCTCGCGGCCGAACGCGACTGGCCGCTCACCATCCACTGCGCTGAAAGCATGGTCGAGTTCCACGAGTTCACGCGCCGCACCGGCATGACGCCGGTTGCCTATGCCAAATCGAAAGGCGTGCTCGGACCGAAGACCATCCTCGGCCACTGCATCTTCCTTGACACGCATTCCTGGCCGCACTGGCACACGCGCGACGATCTTCGCTCGATCGCCGAAAGCGGCACCGCCGTCGCCCACTGCCCGACGCCGTTTTCCCGCTATGGCGTGACCATGGAGAGCCTGCCGGCCTATGCGGAAGCCGGCGTCACGCTGGGCATCGGGACCGACACCTTTCCGCACAACATGCTGGAGGAGATGCGGCTGGCGCTGACGCTCGCCCGCGTCGCCTGCGAGGACATGACCCGCATCTCGACCGGAGACGTGTTCGACATGGCGACCATTGGCGGCGCGCAGGCGCTCGGCCGCGGCGACATCGGCCGCATCGCGGTGGGCGCCAGGGCTGATCTCGTCTCGGTCGACCTCGACGACGTCAGCATGCGCCCCCTTCGCGACCCGCTGAAGAGCCTGATCTATTCGGCCGCCGACCGTCCGGTTCGCGACGTCTGGATCGACGGCCGCCAGGTCGTGTTCGCCGGCAAGGTGCCGCAGATCGACGCCGGCGCCGCGGCGGAAGTTCTCGAAGCCGCGCAGCGCACGACCGAGGCGGCGGTTCCGGCGGCGGACTGGGCCGGGCGCAGCGCGCGCGAACTGGCGCCGCTCGCTTTGCCGTCGCTTGACTGAGAACACGCGAGCGCATCGTCGTCGTCAACCCCAACACCACAGCATCGATGACGGAAAAGATCGGCCGGGCGGCACGGGCTGCGGCCTCCCCCGGCACCGAGATCGTGGCGCGCAACCCGGCCACCGGTCCCGACAGCATCGAAGGCTATTTCGACGAGGCCTTTTCCGTGCCTGGCCTGCTGCGGGAAATCGCCGCCGACCCGGGCGCGGACGCCTATGTGATCGCCTGCTTCGACGATACCGGCCTGGAGGCGGCCCGCTGCGCCGCCGCCGCGCCGGTGATCGGCATCGGCGAGGCGGCCTTTCACATGGCCTCGCTGCTCGCCCACAAATTCGGCGTGGTCACGACGCTGCCGCGGTCGATCCCTGCCATTGAGAACAATCTTGTCCGCTACGGCCTGTCGTCGCGATGCGCGCGCGTGAGGGCAGCCGACATTCCGGTGCTCGCGCTAGAACGCGGCGAGCCGGCGACACTGGCCAGGCTCGAAGCGGAAATTTTTCGTTCGATCGAACAGGACGACGCCGAGGCGATCGTTCTCGGCTGCGCGGGCATGGCTGATCTTGCCGGATCGCTTGCCGAACGCTTCGGCCTGCCGGTGCTCGACGGCGTCGCCTGCGCCGTCAAGCTCGCGGAGGGCCTTGCCGGATTGGGCCTGCGCACGTCGAAGCTGCGCGCCTACGCCACGCCGGCGGCAAAGGCCTATATGCGCGGCTGACGGCCGCCTCGCGCGCCGACCGACGCGAACCCGCATCGCCATGCCCGTGGTCTGACGCATCCCGCGACGATAGTGGGGCCGCGAGCGGCTCCGCTCCTTTCGCGATGGCCGAAAATGGCAAGCGGCCTTTTTACTGCCGGCCTATCGATGGGCCAGCAGGAGAAGGGGTCGTGAAATGAAAATGAAAACCAGTGTCGGCGTGTTCTTGGCCGTGGCAGTTCTGGCCGGCTGCCAGAGTTCGTCGGGCTCGGGGCCGTCCAGCCCGGCGCCCGGCGTCGGCCAGCAGGTGGCTGCGGCGCAGATGCCGGATTTTTGCCGCGCGCAGGCCGCGCAGCAGCTGCGGGTCAACCTCGTCGACCTCTCCACCGACGATCCGGTGGTGAAGTCCAGCGGCACCATCATCACCGGCGAGTGGGATTCGCCCGACAATGACTGGCAGATCGTGCCGTTCCAGTGTCGCTTCGACCCGACTGGCACATTCATGGGCGTGACGCGCTGACATTGTCGGCGCGGCTTCAGCCGTAGCCGATCGACTTCAGGTCCATGTTGGGCCGCGGCCGCGAGGCCAGCAGCCCAACCAGCCGGTTGAGCCCCAGCGCGATCTCGGGCAGTGAGTGTGCGGCGCCAAGGCACAGGCGCACCGCGTGCGGGGCGTGGTCGCGCTTCACCGCGAAAGCGTCGGCGGTGATCACGCGTACGCCTTCCCGCAGCGCCGCGGCGGAGAAGGAATCCATGCGCCAGTGCTCGGGAAGCTGCATCCACAGATGATAGCTGGTGGTCGCGCTCAGCTGCGCATGCGGCCCGAGGATCTCGCGGGCGATCCGCTGGCGGTCCTCCGCCTGCTGGCGATGCCAGCTGACGAGATGGTCGGCATAGCCGTTGTTGATCCACGTGGCCGCGACCTCGGCCATCAGTGGAGCCGTCATCCAGTTGCTCATGGTGACGACCTCGCGCACCGTCGCAATCAGGGCAGGAGGCACCGCGAGGAAGCCGACCCTCAGGCCGGGCGCCATGCTCTTCGAGACGCTGGACAGATAGATGGTGCGGTCGGGAAACAGCGAGGCGAAAGGCGGCGGCCGGTTGCGCGCCAGAAAGCCGTAGACGTCGTCCTCGATGATCCATAGCCCGTGCCGCTCGGCGACGGCGCCGATCTCGCGGATGCGGCGCTCAGACATGGTGGTGGTTGTCGGGTTCTGCAGCACCGGCATGCAGTAGAGCGCGCGTGGCCGCCGCGACAGGCACAGCTCGTTGAGCGCGTCCGGATCCATCCCCTCCTGATCGCCGGCGGCGCCGGCCAGGTGGATGCCGAGCTGGTGGGCGATCGCCCTGATGCCGGGATAGGTCAGCGCGTCGGTGACGATGGTGTCGCCGTGGCCGGCGACCGCCATAGTGCTCATCAGCAGACCGTGCTGGCCGCCGTTGCATATGACGATGCCGTCGGCCCGCTTGCGCAGGCCCAGCCGCTCCAGCCACTGTGCGAACACCGCGCGCTGCGTCATCATGCCCATGCTGGGCTGGTAGCTCAGGAAGGCGGTGACGGCGGATGAGCGGGCCAGGTCCTTCAATGTAGCACGCAGGAACTTTTCCGCCTCGCCGACCGCTGAAAGGTTGAGGCCGAGGTCGATCAGCTCGGCGGGCTTGGCGTCCGATACCAGCAGCCGGGTGACGTCCTCGCGGTGGTCGTCGAAATCGTTGACGAAGGTGCCGCGGCCGATCTCGCCGATCACCAGCCCGCGGCTGGCGGCCTCGGCATAGGCCCTGGCCACCGTGCCCACGGTGACGCCGAGCGCGAAGGCGAGTTCGCGGTGCGGCGGCAGCTTCTCGCTGGGCTTCAGGCGGCCTTCGGAGATGTCGCGCTCCAGCGCCTCGCAGATCGTCACGTAGAGCGGGCCGTCGCCCTTGCGCAGCTCAGGTGTCCAACTCATCTCGGCAGCACTTTGACACCATGTCAATGAATTGATTGACACCCCGTACAAGCCAGACATACGCTCAATCAATAACGAAAACAAGGGAACTCGGACGCAAAACGGCAGAAATTGACCCCATTGACATGGGTTCAATAAGCATTGGCGCGTCTAGGACAAATGGAGATCAAAGTGAAATTGAAAGGTTTTGAAGTAACGCGCCTCGTTCGTTCGATGGCGCTGGCCACGACGGCCGGAGTGTTCGCTCTGGCGGCGCCCGCGCAGGCCGCCGATACATTAAAGCTTGGCGCGCTGGGCGTCATGAGCGGTCCGTTCGCCGGCTGGGGCGGCGTCATGTGCCAGACGTTCAAGTCGCGCGCCGGCATGTGGAACGACGACGGCGGCGTCAAGATCGGCGACAAGACCTACCAGATCGAAGTCGTCTGCGTTGACGACAAGGGCGACCCCAAGGGCGCGCAGACCGGTGCGGAGAAGCTGATCTCCGAAGGCATAAAGTATATCCAGGGCCCCAATACCGACTCGACCGCCGAGAGCGCGAAGACGGTGATGGAAGCCAACAAGACCATCAACATGCCCTATGCGTTCTCCAAATCGCTGTATACGCCGCCGGCATCGCAATCCATTCTCGGCATGGTCGCATCCTATCAGGTCGGCCCGGTCATCTACAAATGGCTGATGGACAACAAGGGCACCAAGAAGATCGCCTTCCTGTCGGAGAACAACGCCGACCCGATCAACCAGCGCAATGAGGGTTCCGCCGCGGCCAAGGCGCTCGGCCTGGAAGTCGTCTCCGACCAGGAGACCTACGAGACCGGCACGACGGACTTCTTCCCGGTGCTGACCAAGGTGATCGGCACCGCGCCGGACCACATCGTGCTCTCGGGCGTCAACCCGTCGGATGTCGGCCCGCTGATCAAGGCGGCGCGCGAGCTCGGCTTCGAGGGCACGATGAGCACCGAGACCGGCCAGGACCCGAAGGCAATCTTCGAGGTTGCCGGCGAAGCTGCCAACGGCTTCATCGTCGCCGGCGGCGCCAGCACCGAGGCGATCCGCAGCGACTTCATGGTGAAGTTCATCGAGCGCTACACCAAGGACTGGGGCGAGTGGAACGACGTCGCCGGCCTGTTCGTCTACGGGCCGGAGATCATGGTGCAGACGCTGCAGGCGGTCGGCCCCTCGGCGCTCGACGATACCGAGGCCTTCAAGGCGGCGCTGGACGGCTTTTCGGGCACCAACCCGTTCCTGAAGGACGGCGGTACGCTGCGCTATGTCGGCCGCAAGGACTATGGCCAGGCACGCCAGGTGTCGGTGCCGATCGTCGTGCAGGTCGTCAAGGACGGCGCCTATGAGCCGCTGTTCGTGGGCGAACTGGCCGATTGATGCGAGCCGGGGCGGCGCGCTAACACCTGCCGCCGCCTGGCCGGGCAGAGCGGGCCCGTCCGTCAGGACGGGCCGAGCTTCGCTTACGAACACCGGACATCGAGGTACATGATGGCGCAAGTCCTGCTGAACGCGCTGGTCGTAGGAACAACCTATGCGCTGATCGCGCTCGGCATCACGATCATCTTCAGCATCATGAAGATCGTGAACTTCGCGCACGGCCAGCTCTACATGATCGGCGGCTTCGTCGTTTACTATTTCAATGTCGTGTTCGGCCTGCCGTTCTGGTTCGGTCTGCTGATGTCCTTCGTGATCGTCGGCGCGATGGGCATCGCCATGGAACTTTTCCTGTTCCGCCCGGTGATGCTGCGCGTCAAGCGCGAGGAAGTGACCATGCTGCTCGCCATGGGCACGGCGGTGTTCCTGGAGAGCCTGGCGCTGATCGTTTTCGGTGAGAAGCAGAGGGGCGTGCCGCCCATCGCCACCGGCGTCGTCGAACTGTTCGGCGCGCGCCTGCCCACCGGCCGCATCGTGGTCATCGGCGTGGCCGCGCTGCTGATCGTCGCCCTCATGCTCTTCATCGGCTACACCAAGACGGGACGGGCGCTGCGCGCGATGGCGCAGGACCGCGAGGCGACCGCTCTGCAGGGCGTAAACCTCAAATGGCTGTCGGCCGCCGGCTTCGGCCTGGGCACGGGCCTCGCCGGGCTGGCCGGCGGGCTGCTGGTCGCCATCTTCGCCGTCCATAGCGGTGCCGGCACGGCCATCTCGATCAAGGCCTTCCTGATGATCATGATCGGTGGCGCGGGCGTGCTGTCGGGCGCCATCCTGGGAGGGTTTGTGCTCGGCGTGCTGGAATCGGTCGGTTACGCGCTGCTGCCCGGCTCGATGACCTTCCTCGTGATCTTCCTGATCGTGATCGGCTTCCTCATCGTGAGGCCGAACGGGATCATGGGAAAGCCCTGGGGCTGAGCGATCGTGAGCATGCATACGACTGCTACTTCGCGCGCCATGGCGCCAAACATTGCGGGTTCGCCCACCGGGGCGATCGCCGCCGGCCTCCTGGTCGCGGCCATCTATTTCGTGGCCGTGCCGCTGGCATTCGGCGACAGCGGCTATTTCCTCAGCGTCATCACGACGATGGCCGGCATCAGCTTCATCAGCTTCGGCGTGTGGCTCACCTTCGCCATCGGCCGCATCAATCTGGCCCAGGCCGGATTCGCGCTGATCGGCGCCTACACCACCGGCATCCTGGTCTCGCGCTTCGGCGTCTCCTTCTGGATCTGCCTGCCGCTGTCGGGCGTGGTCGCGGCCGCGCTGGGCGGCCTGATCGGTTGGCCGGTGCTGCGCCTCAAGGGCGTCTACTTCGCCATGATCACGCTCTGCATCACCGAGGCCTGCCGGCTCGCGGCGCTAAGCTTCCCGGCGGTGACGCGCGGCGCGCAAGGCATCGTCGACCTGCCGCTGCCGGGCGACCTTTCGATCTTCGGCTTCGTTCTCGTGCCCGCGTTTGAGAAGGGCGCGCGGCTGCCGTTCTTTTTCCTCGCCGGCGCGCTGATGATGGCCGGCCTGACATTCATGTGGCTGCTCGATACGAGCCGCGTCGGCGCGGTGTTCCGCTCGTTGCGGCAGAACGAGGATCTCGCCTCCAGCCTCGGCATCAACGTCGCCAAGTACCGTGTCGTCGCCTTCATGGTGAGCTGCTTCTACGCCGGCGTCGGCGGGGCGTTCTTCGCCGCCATGCAGCAGAACGTCTATCCGACCACCTTCCAGGTCATCGATAGCGTCTATTTCATGGTCTACTGCTTCGTCGGTGGTCTCGAATTCGTCATCGGCCCGCTGATAGGCACGGTGCTCCTGATGCTGAGCTTCGAGCTGCTGCACGAGTTCCAGCGCTACCAGACCGTCATCTTCTCCGGCCTGATGATCCTGTGCATCCTGCTGATGCCGAACGGCGTGCTGAGCATCTTCCGCCGCCGGCAGACCGTGTCGGGGGAGAAGCCCGATGCTTGAGGTACGCGGCCTGACCAAGGTGTTCGGCGGGCTGACGGCCGTCAACGACATCAGCTTCACCCTGGGCAAGGGCGAGATCCTGTCGATCATCGGCCCGAACGGCGCCGGCAAGAGCACCTGCTTCAAGCTGATCGCCTCTTTCCTGACGCCGACGTCCGGAACCGTCCGCTTCGAGGGCCAGGACATCACCGGGATCGGTCCGAGCGCAGTGGCCAGGCACGGCATCGTGCGCACCTTTCAG
>JAEUMA010000004.1 GCA_016793565.1 Rhizobiaceae bacterium | reverse complement strand
GCCAGCTGCGCGAAAGCTGCCTTATGCTTTCAGGCGAAAAATCCTCGAAGCGTGCCTCGACGACCTTCATGCCGTTGGTGGCGATCCAGCTCGACGCATAGCGGATAGGCTTGCCCGCGCCGCCGGCAAAGCTGTGTCCGGGCAGGTCGATCAGAGTGTCATGCCCGAAATGGGTGACCCGGAAGCCGCGAGCCGCCAGCCGCTCGGCGGTGGCCTGGCCGATCCCGACGAAGGTCGGCCGGCGGAGATATCGCACGAAGTCGTCCAGCAGCGGCTCGACCTCGACGGCGGACGCGACCGGGTCGCCCAGCGCGAAAGTGTGACCCATCTTGCGGGCATAGGCGATGAAGCCGCGCGCGTCCCCGAACGAGGAAAGCTCGGGGTCGGCGACGCATTCATAGGCGAGCGCGAATTCGCCGTGGCGCCGGAAGTGCTCCCGGCGCTCGGCTTCGGGTACATGCCATTCCGAGGCGTCCGGCAGCCCCCGCTCCAGAATGCGGTCGATGATGCGGCGCAAGTCTCCGGTCCGCTCGCAGGAAGTCGCCACGGCAGCCCTCGCCGCAGCTGCCCGCACCTTATCGCATGTCTGCCGAAGGTGGGAACCCGTCTCGAGGGCAAGGACGTGTGTGAAATCAATAAACTACAGCGTATGCTGCAATGCCGCGGCATCGCGGCGCCGGTTGGACCGGCATTTGCCGTCAGTGGCGGCGGGTGAGCTCGCGCGTGGCAGCCTCGATGCCGCCCAGCGTCAGCGGATGCATGCGCCCGTCGAACAGGTCGCGGATCATCGCCGTGGATTGGCTGTAACCCCAATGCTGCTGCGGCACCGGATTGAGCCAGACGGCGTTCGGCCAATGCGCGAGCGCCCGGCCGAGCCAGACGCTGCCGGCCTCCGCGTTCCAGTGCTCCACCGAGCCGCCGGCGTGCGATATCTCGTAGGGGCTCATGGCGGCGTCGCCGACGAAGATCACCTTGTGGTCGGGGCCGAATTTGTGGATCAGGTCGTAGGTGGCGATGGTCTCCGCATGTCGGCGGCGATTGTCCTTCCACACGCCCTCGTACAGGCAGTTGTGGAAGTAGTAGTATTCCAGGTGCCGGAACTCCGAGCGGGCGGCGGAAAACAGTTCCTCTACGACCTTGACGTGGTCGTCCATCGAGCCGCCGACATCGAAGAACGTCAGCAGCTTGACGGCGTTGCGGCGCTCCGGTCGGGTACGAACGTCGAGATAGCCGTGCTCTGCCGTCGCATGGATGGTGCCGGGCAGGTCGAGCTCGTCCTGCGCGCCCTCGCGTATCCACCGGCGCAGGCGCTTGAGCGCCACCTTGATGTTGCGGGTGCCGAGTTCGACCGAATCGTCGAAATTCTTGAACTCGCGCTTGTCCCAGACTTTCACGGCACGGCGGTGGCGGCTTTCGTGCTGTCCGATACGCACGCCTTCCGGATTGTAGCCATTGGCGCCGAAGGGCGAGGTGCCGGCGGTGCCGATCCATTTCGAGCCGCCCTGGTGGCGACCCTGCTGCTCTTCCAGCCGCTGGCGCAGCGTCTCCATCAGCTTCTCGAAGCCGCCGAGCGCCTCGACCAGCTTCTTTTCCTCGTCCGTGAGGTGCTTCTCGGCAAGCCTGCGCAGCCATTCCTCCGGCAGGTCGGCGACGTCCAGCGGCGCCTCGCCGGCGATCTGCTCGACGCCGCGAAAGACATGAGCGAAGACGCGGTCGAAGCGGTCGATGTGGCGCTCGTCCTTCACCAGCGCGGCGCGGGCGAGGTAGTAGAAGCCCTCCAAATCGTAATCGACCAGATGGGCGTCCATGCCCTCGAGCAGCGAAAGGTACTCGCGCAACGACACCGGAACGCGCGCGGCCTTCAGTTCGAGGAAGAAGGGTATGAACATGGCTTCAGATCGGCAGTTGCTTGAAATTGCCGCGAAAATTGATGCTCAGCTCCAGCATGAACGGAGGATCGAACCGGCTGATGGTATCATATAGGCGAGGCCACTGATCGATAAGAACAGCGCAGCATCGATTGATTGCCGTCTTCTGATAGCCGGCAGCGAGCACAATGCCCCGCAATCGGGCTTTACGAAAAGCCTGCGCCTCAGCCTTGTTTTTTCGTATGCGCTGGTCGCCGGTTATCACAAGCCATTCGTCTCCTGTCGAATGGATATATTCGATCCATTCGATATCCGTCGGATTGCTGATCGGTAGATGCCGGATGTGAATGGCGCGGTGGCCTTCGCGTTCTATGAATCCGTTGAGGGTGGAGGCCATTACCGGCGATGTGCAATTGTCGAACAGCACATTCATGCCGCCTCCGCAAGTTCGGTCTCGAACTTGACGGCGCGTAAGACGGACTGGACCGGCACCTGCCATGCACGTGCGGCTGCTTCGGGGCTGCCCTCGGCTTTCGCCGCGGCCGAAAGAGCGGCGGTAGGTACGCCGCTCTCAGAATCGATGGGTTGACCGAACGACTTTTCCGGATCGAGCACGATCCTTTGTGAACGACTGTGCGGCCACCACCTGACGGGTGCGATACCTTCGAAATCGACACCTTTCAGGCTCGCCTCGATGATCCGCTTGAATGCGTATTGCTTGTTGAAGAGGTCGAGGAGCTTCGTATCGCCGCTGTCGTCTGCAATTTCGAGAAAGACCGAGCGCCCGTCCGTCATGAATTTCGTCGTCGAGAGGGGTCTCTCCTCATCGATGAATTTTTGCGCTTCAAGGATAGCCCTGCGTATCAGGATCGCGCTGACCCCCGCTTGCATGAAGGCGTCGGCAGTCCGCAGCTCCATAAGGTCTCGAAAGCCGAGATATATCTTCCCGTCCCCAAGCTGTATCTGCGGTTTCCAGAGTGGATCGTACCATCGGCCGCCAATCTCGTGGCCGCGTAGCCAGCGAACAATCTTGCGGGATGGAATTCGCAGCAGACGAGCGGCTTCGTCCGGCGTGTACAGACCTACGCCGATTAGCGACTCCGCTTCGATTTCAGGATTCCTCTGTTCCATGACGCAATCATATCAGGTTTTGTCGGCCCGCTTAATCCTGCCTCATAGCAGATCGTATTCGATGAATCCGGTCCGTCGCGCCACGCGGTCATAGAGCTTGCGCGCCGTGGCGTTGGTTT
>JAEUMA010000759.1 GCA_016793565.1 Rhizobiaceae bacterium | reverse complement strand
TCAACAGCTGCTTGTGCGACCAGACGTCATGCTCCAGCGGCGCGATGTTGAGGTCGCCGACCAGGATAGAGGAGAGTGCGCTGTCGAAGGCGGCCGGCACGCCGTTCATCTCGGCGACAAAGTCGAGCTTATGGCGGAATTTCGGATTGATGTCGGGGTCCGGCTCGTCGCCGCCCGCGGGCACATAGAAATTGTGCAGAAGGATCTCGCGGCCGCCGACATGCACGCGCACAGACAGATGCCGGCAGTCGCCCTTCATGCAGAACTGCCGCCGCTCGACGGCCTCGATCGGCCGACGCGCCAGCGTGGCGACGCCGTGATAGCCCTTCTGCCCGCTGATTTCGATGTGACGGTAGCCTAGCGCCTCGAATGCCGCGCGCGGAAAAAGTTCGTCAGGGCATTTCGTTTCCTGCAGGCAAAGCACGTCCGGCGAGCGCTCGCCGAGCAGGCGCTCCACCAGCGGCAGGCGCAGGCGAACGGAATTGATGTTCCAGGTGGCGACGGTGAAGGGCATGGCATCGACGGCGGGAATCGTGCCGCGACCCTGCCAGCCGGCCGCCGGGCACGCAAGCCGGACGCCGTCCGCCGCTGGGGATTGTGCGGCGGCCGCGACCGCGGCGTCAGCGGTTCTGGCCGTTCTTTACGTTGAGGTCGCGGTTGCGCTTGTAGTCGATCACGAACAGGTCAGGATCGATCTTCACGTCCTGCTTGACGTTGAAGATCATGACCGTGGTGTCCTTGCCCTGCGCGTCGGTGATGGTCCACTGGCGCAAATCATAGGACTTCGGGTCGAACATCATGGTGATGCGCGAATTGCCGAACACCGACTTGTCGGCGAGCTGGATCGTGGTCGCGTCGGGCTCTTCCTTGACGCTGGTGACGCGCCCGCCGGATAGGTCGATACGGTCATCGAGCAGCAGCTTCAGCGGCGTCTTGGACAGCGGATAGAGGTCAGAGGTTTTCAGCTTGGCGTTGTCGATCACCACCGACTTGCCATCGGAAATGACCTTGTAGCCGGAGGGCGCGTCGTAGTTGAAACGGATTTTGCCCGGCCGGGCGATGTAGAACTTGCCGCCGGTCTGGTCGCCTCTTGGCCCGAACTGCACGAACTCGCCGCTCATGGTGCGCACAGCGGCGAAATGATCGGCGATCTTCTGCGCTGCGTCGGAGGCCGCCGCCTGGGCGGGTGCGACGAAAGCGGGAACGCCGGACAGGGCGGCCGCGCCCAGCGTTGCCAAAGCGGAGGCCAGCACGGCGCGGCGGTTCAGGCGGATTGGCTTCATGAATACTCGTCCGGTCTGCGATTTCGTCGGAATTACGGTGTGAAAACTAAGATAGCCCCTTAGTTGGGCGTTAGTTTGGCACCGGCAAGGGGCACTCCGCCGGCGCTACATCTTATCGTCTTCGGTCGGCACCAGGATTTCGCGCTTGCCGGCATGGTTGGCCGGGCCGACGATGCCTTCCTTCTCCATCTTCTCGATGATCGAGGCGGCGCGGTTGTAGCCGATGCCGAGCCGCCGCTGGATGTAGCTGGTCGAGGCCTTTCCGTCGCGCAGAACGACCGCCACCGCCTGATCGTAGGGATCGTCGGAATCGTCGAAGTTGCCGGAGCCGGAGCCGCCGCCCGAACCGCCCTTGCCGCCGCCCTCGTCATCGTCGTCGCCGTCGTCGGCGGTGATGGCGTCGAGATATTCCGGCGCGCCCTGCAGCTTGAGATGGGCGACGATCTTCTCCACCTCGTCGTCGGACACGAACGGCCCGTGCACGCGCTGGATGCGGCCGCCGCCGGCCATATAGAGCATGTCGCCCATGCCGAGCAGTTGTTCGGCGCCCTGCTCGCCAAGGATGGTGCGGCTGTCGATCTTGGAGGTGACCTGAAAGGAGATGCGGGTCGGGAAGTTGGCCTTGATCGTGCCGGTGATGACGTCGACCGACGGACGCTGCGTCGCCATGATGACGTGGATGCCGGCCGCGCGCGCCATCTGGGCGAGGCGCTGCACCGCGCCCTCGATATCCTTGCCGGCGACCATCATCAGGTCGGCCATCTCGTCGATGATGACGACGATATAGGGCATCGGCTCGAGATCCAGCTCCTCCGTCTCGTAGATTGCCTCGCCGGTCTCGCGGTCGAAGCCGGTCTGCACGGTGCGGCTGATGCGCTCGCCCTTCTTCTCGGCCTCGGTCACGCGGGCGTTGAAGCCGTCGATGTTGCGCACGCCGACCTTGGACATCTTGCGGTACCGGTCCTCCATCTCACGGACCGTCCACTTCAGCGCCACCACCGCCTTCTTGGGATCGGTGACGACGGGGGTCAGCAGATGCGGTATTCCGTCATAGACGGAGAGTTCGAGCATTTTTGGATCGATCATGATCAGCCGGCACTGGTCCGGCGTGAGCCGGTAGAGCAGCGACAGGATCATGGTGTTGATGGCGACCGACTTGCCCGAGCCGGTGGTGCCGGCGACCAGCACGTGCGGCATCTTGGCGATGTCGACCACGACCGCCTCGCCGTTGATCGTCTTGCCGAGCGCCAAAGCGAGCTTGGCCTTGCTGGTCTCGAAGTCGCGGCTGCCGACGATCTCGCGCAGGTAGACGGTCTCGCGGCGGGTGTTGGGCAGTTCGATGCCGATGGCGTTGCGGCCCGGCACGACGGCGACGCGGCAGGCGATGGCGCTCATCGAGCGGGCGATGTCGTCGGCGAGGCCGATGACGCGGCTGGACTTGATGCCCGGCGCCGGCTCCAGTTCGTAGAGAGTGACGACCGGGCCCGGACGGACCTGAATGATCTCGCCCTTGACGCCGAAATCCTCCAGAACCCCCTCCAGCAGGCGGGCATTCTGTTCCAGCGCGTCCTCCGACAGGCTGGCATCACGAGCGACGCCCTTCGGTTCGGCGAGGAAATGCAGCGTCGGCATCTCGAAGCTGCCCGAGCCCAGCATCGAGGTCTGGGCTTCGCGCACGACGCGCTGACCGGGCGCGGGACGCGGAGCCGGCGCGGCGACGCGCTGTTGGGGCGCGGCGGCTGACGCGGGCGCTGCCGGCGACGGCGAGCGGAAGGACTGCACGGAGGCAGCGGGACGCGCGGCTTTGGCGGCCACGAGCGGTTCGGCCTCCTCCTGTTCCGGCAGGTCGAAGTCCTCCTCGAAATCCTCGTCTTCCGCAATCGCAGGCGCAGGCTCGCGCCGCGCCGAGACGCCGGCGTCGTTGACGATGGAGGCGAAGAACTCGGGCTCGATGCGCGCCCTGCCCTGCGGCGTGAGGCGGGATTCCTCTGCCTCGGCCTTCTCGACCCGGCGCGCGGCCTTGCGCCAGAGGCTGTCGCCCGACTCTTGCTGCTCGACCCGAGCGGGCTTGTCGCGCAGGCGGCCCGTATGCCTGCGCAGGAAGAAGCGGGTTGACAGCCACCAGTGTGCGACGATTCCCAGCCAGACGGAGCCGCGGCCCTCCTCCTCGTCGTCGTCCATCAGCAAATCGTCGGCGTCGGGCGGTGGCAGCACGGTGCGGACCGGCTCCGGAATGACGCGTGCAAAGCCGTTGCTGCGGCGAATCAGCGCCGAGCCGTAGGCGAACAGCCAGAGCGAGGGCGCCAGCAGCACCAGCGCGATCACGCCGGCGACCCAGCCGGTGGGATAGCCACCCAGGAAGAGGCCGGGCAGCTTGAGCACCATGTCGCCGAAGACGCCGCCGAGCCCCGTCGGCAGCGGCCAGGTGGGCGGCGCGGCTATGCAGCCGGCGATCGCGGCGAATAGGATC
>JAEUMA010000758.1 GCA_016793565.1 Rhizobiaceae bacterium | reverse complement strand
CACTTCGAGCGGCGGGGCAGCTGCCGCTTCCGCAGAGGGCTCGACCGGCTCGGAGAGCGTGGACGCCTCACGTGTGATGGGGACGGCGGCCGTGGCCGTGCCGACATCCACGGCCGGCTCCAGTGCCAGCGGGCCCGCGGTCGAGCAGCCGCCCAATGCCAGCGCGAGCGCGACCAGCCCGGTGCGGGCGGCGATGGTACACCTGTTCTTGGCGCGTAGCGGCATCGGCGGCGTCCGGTGCTCCTTCGCGGACAAGGGTAGTGGCACCGGGTAAAGGAATACTCAGCGCAGGCCTTCACAAATGCGGCCGGAACGAGGCGTCATTTGCAGTAGGTGCCGCCATTGCGGCGGGGCGCGAGATCGAGGTGGAAGTGGGTTGCGTGGTCGGCGTCGCTGCCAGGCCCCAGCACCGTCTTGAACGGACCGCATGCGGCCTTGCGCACATCGGTTAGAAACAGCGCATCCTTGTCCTTCGCATCCGCCGATACCGTGACATGTGCGCCCTTGCCCATCGTGAAAGCTGCGATATCGAGCGCGTTGCCAAAGGCATGCTCCGATAGTTTCACGGTTCCGTGCCGGGGGCGGCAGACATAGGCCGAAGCCTGCTCGATCGCAACGAAATCGTCGCCGAGCCGCGCCTGCGCTGCCGGCTGGACCACGTCTTTGGAAAAGCGGGCGATTGCCTCGGCCATGGTGCAATTCATCAGAGCCGGCGGGCGCAATTCCACCTTTGCAAGCTTTTTTACCGACAACGGGTAGGGAAGCGCGCAGCCGGCGGCGTCATGCTCCTCCGGCCGGACATCGAAGACGACACCGAGTTCCGCCAGTCGGGTTCGGCACGCCACCTCTTCGGCTGGCAGGCTTGCGGCAGCACGTGTACCGGAACGGGCATCCGCCTCGTAAACCGGTTTGTCATGAGGTTCCGGCTTCGCCGCGGTGTCCGGTGTCTCGTGATCACCGGCGGCGGCTGGTTTCACCGCCTGCGCTGGTTCGTTTGTTTCATCGGTCTTCGGACGTGCGACAGGGGTAGGTGCTTGCGATGCTTCGGCGTCCGGAATGGCGCCATCCGGGCGCGCTTCGGGCAGTGGCGGCGTTTCCGTCGTGAGAACGCCCGACGTAGCTTGGTACCCTGGCTTTTCGGTGGGCAGCGGCGCTGCCGCAGGGAGCCGTACCGGCGACCGTCGTTCCGCCGCATGCGCGACAGAAGCAGCCATCAAGCATGCGAGGACGCAGAGCCGCCGCCATTCCATCCCGGGAAAACGCCGTGCCGCTGTCTTGGTTGCCCCGCTACGCTCCGATGGCGTCCAATCCCGCCTCCAGCCAGCTTCCTAGCATGGGCATCCCCATCAGGTAGGAGGCGGTCGTGCCGCGGTTGCGCTGGCGGGCCTCGGCGACAGCTTCTGTCCACTCGTCGGCTTCGTAGTCGCCCCGTCCGATCCAAACCAGCGCGATCAGTTCCGCCGCCTCATCCACATTGAGGTCGCCGATCAATTCGCGCAACTCCTCTGCGGTAAGGTCTTCGGATTCCTCTTCTGCTAGCCCGTCATGGTGATGGCTGTCGCGGGCAAGGTCGTCCAGCTCCACCTCGTGCTCGCTGCCGTCCTCGTAGTCGTCCGCGAGATCGGCGCTCAGCGCCTTCGCCTTGAGGATGAAGAGGCGAACTGTTTCGGGATCGATGGCGAGATCCCATTCCCGATCTTGGCGCCTAGGCACGGCTCTCTCCCCTTACTCTGGCGTCACGATAGCAGAAATTGTGCCTAGAGCGGTTTAGGATTAGATGGAATCACTCTGCCGGAGGGCATTTGGCTGAAATCAATCGAGTTCCACCTCGGCCGTGGAACCACCACGGCCCCCGCCAAAGCCCTCGACCTTGAGCCAAATGCCTCCGGCAGAACGATTCCATCTAACGGAAAATCGCCCTAGCTCTGAAGTCCGAGCGCATTCCGGGCAAAGCAGACGGTTGACAGGGCGGGGCGTAACTCTAAATCGCGGCTGTCCCTCCATTTCCGGTCCCGCCACATGACAACCCTGCTGTCTCCCAAGGTTCTGCCGATCCTGCTGCTGATCGCCTCCAACGTCTTCATGACATTCGCCTGGTACGGCCATCTGAAGTTCAAGACCGCGCCGCTCGCGATGGC
>JAEUMA010000743.1 GCA_016793565.1 Rhizobiaceae bacterium | reverse complement strand
GTTGTTGGGCGTTTTTTTCTTTTTTGGCGGCCGGACGCGCGCGCCGGCGCGCTCGGCCGCTCCCCAACTGCCCACATCGACGCCGTCGATGAAGATCTGGCCGGCAGTCGGCTTCTCCAGGCCTGCAACCAGCCGCAGCGTCGTCGTCTTGCCAGCGCCGGTCTCTCCGAGGAGGACGAAGAATTCGCCGTCGGCGATCTCCAGATTGAGGTCTTTCAGCGCCGCGTGGCCACCGAAGGTCTTGGTAATGTTCTTCAACTGAATATGGGCCATCAGAGCGCCTCGGGCATGAATGGAAGCGGAGCCGGTACGGCCTTGAAGACTGGCTTCGCGAGCAATGCGGCGACGGACGGCTCGAAGAATGTCACAGCCGCACTCCCAAGCTTTCGCCACTTGCTCTGTCGAAGAAGTGCACCTGCGAAGGGTCGATGCGGGCGTAGACTTTGTCGCCGGGGTTGGCGACGTAGCCGCTCTTGGTGCGGGCGCGCAGCACCTCGCCGCCGACTTTGAGATCGACGATGTCGTGCGAACCCAGCGGCTCGATGATCTGCGCCTCCACCGGCACGAAGCCTTCACTCGCCTCGCGCGAAACGATCACGCCCTCGGGCCGGATGCCCAGCGCTAGGTCGGCGCTCTTGGCCTTGCCGTTGAGCTTGGCGAGCAATTCGCGCGGCATCGCGAACCCACCGGAAGCGCCGGCGAGCGTCACCTGCACATTACCGCCCGATTCCGTGACCGCGGCCTTGGCGATGTTCATCACCGGACTGCCCACGAACTGCGCCACGAAGATATTCTGCGGATGCGAATAGACGTCTGACGGCGAGCCGACCTGCTGCAGTACGCCCTCGTGCATGATGACGATGCGGTCGGCGAGGCTCATCGCCTCGATCTGGTCGTGCGTGACGTAGATGGTGGTCGAGCCCTGGCGCAGATGCAAGCGCTTGATCTCGGCGCGCATCTCCTCGCGCAGCTTGGCGTCGAGGGCGCCGATCGGCTCGTCCATCAGCATCGCCTTGGGCCGCCGCACCAGCGCGCGCCCAATGGCGACGCGCTGCATGTCGCCGCCCGAGAGCGACGACGGTTTGCGCTCCAGAAGGTTGGTGATGCGCAGCGTCTTGGCGACGTCGCGGACCTCCGAGTCGATCTGCGCCTTGCTGGTGCGCATGGCCCGCAGCGGAAAGGCGATGTTCTCGTAGACGTCCATGTGCGGATAGAGCGAGAACGACTGGAACACGAAGGCGATGTCACGGTCGGACGCCTTCATGTCCTGAACCGCCTTGCCGTCGATGAGGATATCGCCCTCGTCGATCGTCTCCAGCCCGGCGATGGCGCGCAGCGTCGTCGTCTTGCCACATCCGGACTGCCCCAGCAGCACGACGAACTCGTTATCGGCGATCTTGAGGTTCAGATCCTTGATGACCTGGACGGCACCGAAATACTTCTGAATGCCCCTGAGCTCGATCTGGGTCATGCGTGACCTTCTTTGCTGGGGGCTTCGTCGTCCGCTGGCACGACCTTCGAGCCGAACCAGTTGGTAAGCATAAACGTCACCAGCCCGGCGATGATGATCGTCAGCCCATAGCGATGGAGGAACAGGTTCCACGGCTGGCAGAGCGCGATGATGCCCAGCACCATCACGACCTCTGCGATACGCTGGAGCGTGGCTGCGCGGATCATTTGCGGATCGCTCCGAAGGACATGCCGCGCAACAGGTGGTTGCGGAGCAGGAAGGTGAAGATCGCCACCGGCAGCAGGAACAGGAAGGTACCCGCGGCGATCACCGTCCAGTCGGGAAGGCCGGAGCCGACCTGGCTGGGGATGAAGGGCGGCGCCGTCTGCGCGCGCCGGTTGGTCATGATCAGCGCGAAAGCGTATTCGTTCCAGGCGGTGATGAAGCAGAACACCGCCGTCGCCGCGATGCCCGTCGCCGCTTCCGGCAGCACGATCTTGAAGAAGGCCTGCATGCGCGTGTAGCCGTCGACAAGCGCCGCCTCCTCATACTCCTTCGGTATCTCGTCGATGAAGCCCTTCATCAGCCAGACGGAGAAGGACAGGTTGAAGGCCGTATAGAGGATGATCAGTCCGAGGTGCGTGTCGTTGAGGCCTACCGCGCGGTACATCAGGAACATCGGGATCGCCACCACCACCGGCGGCAGCATGCGGGTGGACAGGATGAAGAAGAGCAGGTCACCCTCGCCCTTCACCTTGAACCGCGAGAAGCCGTAGGCGGTGAACGTTCCCATCCCGACCGCGAACACCGTGGAGGTGACCGCGATGATCAGCGAATTCATGAAGCGCGAGGGATAGGCCGACCACTGCACGTTGCCCTTGCCGTCGCGCACCACCTTCTCGCCGCCGTCGAACACCATGCGCTCCCACCACGGGGCGGCGGCATATTGCTCGGGCGTCGGCGGCTCGCGCAATTGCGAGCGCTTGGTGAAGAGCTTGACGAACGGCGATATCTCCGGCGTGAAGACGATCGTCGGCGGCACCGTGGTCGCGAGGTTGCGCGGCTTGAACGAAGTCGCCACGATCCAGTAGATCGGCGCGAGGAAGATCAGGGTGATGACCAGGACCGCCACGATGGCGACCTTGTTGAGCGCCTTCTCACCAGGCGTGCGAACAGCCGCCATCTCAGCGCTCCTTCACCTTGTTGAGGTATTTGACGTAGATGTTGGTGATAGCGAGCACCATGATCAACACGATATAGGCGAAGGCGCAGGAGCGCCCGGTCTGCCATTCCTGGAAGGCCATCTTATAGAGGCGGATCGAGATCACCTCCGTGGTCGGCTGGCTGGTCATGATGTAGGCCAGGTCGAACGTCTTGAAGGCTTCCATCGTGCGGAAGATGATCGCGATCATCAGGATCGGCGCCACCAGCGGCAGGGTGATGCGGAAGAAGGTATAGAGCGAACCCGCGCGATCGATGGCGGCCGCCTCGTAGAGATGCTTCGGAACCGCCGACAGGCCGGCCAGCGACAACAGCATGACGAAGGGCGACCACATCCAGATGTCGGTGATCGCGACGGCGTAGAGCGCCATGTCGGGGTTCGAAAGCCACTCGAAGGTGCCCAGTCCCAGCACGTGATTGATGATGCCGAAGGACGGGTCGTAGAGCAGCTTCCAGAACAGACCTACGACCGCCATGGACAGCATCATCGGCAAAAGCAGCAAGGTCGTGATGAAGCCCTTGTAGGGGATATCGCGGTTGAGCAGCATCGCTACGCCGAAGCCGACGATCACCTGCCCCGTTACCGAGACGATCACGTATTTGGCCGTGATCGAGAAATTCGACCAGATGAAAGGGTCGTTGAGCAGTTCGCGGTAGTTCTGCAGTCCGACGAAATTGGCCGGCGCGTTGGTGGAGGCGCGGAAATCCGTGAACGAGTAACCGAGCGAATAGATCAGCGGGAAGATGTTGAAGACGATCAGGAAAAGGATCGTCGGGACGATGAAGAGGTTGCGGATCGTGATGTCGCTCATGCCGCGGGAGGCGGCGCGCGAGCCGGGATCCAGTCTGGTCATCACAGCGGTAGCCAAAACGCCGCTCCTTTGCGCGGGATGGACGATGCAGAAATGAAAACGGAGGGGGCCGGAAGGCCCCCTCCGAATGAAGAACCGTTTAGTTGCCGCGGCCGTACTTCTTGAACGTCTCGTTCCAGTCGTTGGCCAGCGCGTCGAGCGCTTCCTTGGCAGTGCCCTGGTTGCCGGTGATGTAGGGGTAGAGGCGCTGGTTCATCTGGATCAGCAGCTCGGCATATTCCGGCGTCGCCCAGAAGTCCTTTACCTTGAACATGGTCTCGTAGAAGGCCTTGTTGTACGGCGTGGCGTTCTGGAACTCTTCCGACTCCAGCACCTTGGCGCTGGCGGTGTAGCCGCCGAGCTCGGCCCACTTCTTCTGAGTCTCGTCCTTGATGAACCACTCCAGGAACTTCATCGCCTCTTCCTTGTTCTCGGAATAGGAGACGACGGAAATGCCCTGTCCGCCGAGAGCGGCGTATTGGTCGCCGTTCGGGCCGGGGGGATTGGCGAAGAAGCCGGTGCCCTTGGCGTTCGGGTTCGACGCCTCATTGATGAGGGCCGGGAAGAACGCGAAGTAGTTCATGCTCATCGCCGCGAGGTTCTCGGTGATGGCCTGGTTGTCCTCGATGAAGAAGCTCTTCGCCCAGCCCGGCGGCGTGAACTGGTAGAGTTCCTTGTAGGCTTCGAGCGCGGCGACGTTCTTGTCGGAGTTGATGATACCGTCGACCTTGTAGTTCGCGTAGTCGCCGAGCTCGCCGCCCCACGAGAAGATGGCATTCTCGACACCCATCACGAGCGCATCGTAGGAATTGTCGGTGTAGATCGCCACTCCGTAGCGCTTCTCGTCCGGACGGTGGAAGAATTCCGCGATGTCGCGCAGCTGCTTCCAGTCTTTCGGCACGCCGAGGTCGTAGCCGTACTTGGCCTTGAAGGCTTCCATTTCCTTCGGATCTTCGAACCAGTCCTTGCGGTAGGACCAGCCAACGGCGTCGCCCTCAGCCGGGATCGACCAGTACTTGCCGGAGTTCGACGGATATTCAGAGTAGTACTTGACCGTCGCCGGTGCCATGACCTCCTTCAGATTGTGCTTGTTGAAGAAGTCGGTCAGGTCGACATAGTGCCCGGCCTCCGAGGCGGCGCCGATCCACTGCGAGTCGCCGACGACCATGTCGTAGGCGCTGCCCTTGGCGTTGAACTCGGTGAAGGCCTTGGTCTGGAAGTCCGACCACGGGGTCGTCTCCACGGTCACCTTCACGCCCGTCTCGGCCTCGTAGAGGTTCACGAGTTCCTGCAGGTAGTTCGCCGGATCCCATTCAGCCCAGAAGATGGTCAGTTCCTGCGAGTACGCTGACGTACCGCCGGCAAGAGAAAATGCGATACCGGCCAATATGCCGGTCAGTTTCTTGCGCATGTTTGGTTCCTCCCTGTGCGCATTCGGACGAATGGCGGGCCGAGCGGCCCTCGTTCTGTCCCCGTCATCGAACCGGCGAACCGGTCTCCTCCGATGGTCGGAAACAGCATGCTGCGACGTTAGACGTTATGCGTCATCTTCGCAATCTGGTATTACCAATGAAAAAGGCGCGTCAAGCGCTTTCTTCCGCACGTTCTGCTGAAAACCCAAGCGGTTTGCCGCGACAAATCTTCTGAATCGTTCGTTTCCACCGTTCTTCGACGAAAATCTACGGCGATACGAAAAAGTTTCGCAGATGCATGAGGCCGCCCGGGCGTCAATCTGGTCCAACCAGATCAGTCCTTGCTCCCTCCCTTGCCCTGTTGCATCGCTGCTTTCACCAGCGCTTCGGACGCCCAGGCCACCACCTCGCCCACACGCGTGCGGTCGAGGCCCCAGATGTCGCCCAGCACGACCAGCGCCTCCACGCCGAACACCAGCGAAAGCGCCTGGGCAAGACGTTCCTGCTCCCCACGCGAGAGCTGGCCGCGAGCCGGCGCGACCGCATCCATCAGCAGTTCGATTCGATGGCCTCTGGTGAACTGCGGCTCCATCGCCTGCGTGCCGGCCTGACGGTGCGCCCATTGTTCCAGCGAAAGGCGCAACGCCGCCTTGAACGTGGCCTCGAAGTCCTGGATCCGAGGCATTGCCATCGCAAACAGGTCCGCGACGCGCGTCTCCACGCTTCGCGAATCCGACGACCACTCGAGAATCGGCCCGAGGGCCTGGTCGACAACCGCATGAACGAGCGCGGCCTGGCTCGGGAAATAGCGATAGGCCGTGGCCCGCGAGACGCCGGCGGCTTCGGCCACATCCGTCACAGACGGATTGGCACCGGACTGCATCAGGCGCGTCGCCGCCTCCAGCATCAGACGTCGCGTGCGATATCGAGGACCTCGCTGCACCCCGGCGTCGGCGGGAAGTTGACGTGAGACATCCATGTCAATACGATACGCACGTCTCAGAAAAAAGCAACGCTGATCCGAGACTGCGAATGTCGGCGCGCTCCAGGCTTTCGCGGCGGTTGACGGGAGGATCTTAATGAACCGCAGCCGAATCTACGTGGTCGGCACGGCTGACACCAAGGGAGACGAACTGAACTATCTTGCCGCTGAGGTTGCAGCGGCAGGAGGCGATCCGGTGCGCGTGGACGTCGGCACGTCCGCACCGCTTGGACCAGTGGAGATCGGCCGCGGCGAGGTAGCCTCGCATGGCGGCGCAGCGGCAGCCCAAGCGCTCGCCAGCGGCGACAGGGGTCGCGCGGTGGCAGCGATGGCGGATGCCTTCGCGGCCTTCATACGCAGCCGCGGCGACGTCTCGGGCGTCGTGGGCATCGGCGGCGGCGGCGGCACCTCCATCGTCACCGCCGGAATGCGCGAACTGCCACTCGGCCTGCCCAAGGTCATGGTCTCGACACTCGCCTCCGGGAACGTGGCGCCGTATGTGGACGTCTCCGACATCATGATGATGCCCGCCATCACCGACATGGCGGGTCTGAACCGCATCAGCCGCACGGTTCTGCGCAACGCCGCGCGCGCCGTGGTTTCGATGGCTCAGGCGCCGTCATTGCCGGGCGGCGACCTGCCCGCGATCGGGCTGACCATGTTCGGCGTTACGACACCCTGCGTGACCGCCATCGCCGCGCAGCTGCGCCACGACTACGACTGCCTCGTCTTCCATGCCACCGGCACCGGCGGACGCACGATGGAGAAGCTCGTGGACAGCCGGCTGCTGTCGGGTGTCATCGACATAACCACCACGGAGGTCTGCGACCTTCTGTGCGGCGGCGTTCTTTCGGCCGGAGAAGGCCGTCTCGACGCGATCGCGCGCACAAATGTGCCCTATGTCGGCTCGGCGGGGGCGCTGGACATGGTCAATTTCTGGGCGCCCGACACCTTGCCGGAGCGATATCGCAGCCGGACCCTTTACCGGCACAATCCGAACGTCACGCTGATGCGGACCTCGCCGGAGGAATGTAGCCGCATCGGCCGGTGGATCGGCGAAAAGCTCAATGCCTGCGAGGGGCCGGTGATTTTCCTCATCCCCGAGAAGGGCGTGTCGGCGCTCGATATCGAGGGCGGAGCATTCTTCGATCCGGAGGCCGACCGCGCGCTCTTTTCCGCGATCGAGTCCGCCGTGCGCCCGACCGGAGCGCGGCAGGTACGCCGCCTTCCCCTCCACATCAACGATCCCCTGTTTGCCGAAGCCGCCGTGGCGGCGTTCAGGGAAATCGCCTGATGGAAATCCAAACCAACTCCACTCCGTCATGCTTTCGCATGAAACCTCTATCCCTGCCCGGGGGAGAGGAAAGTCCGGCCGCTTCGCCCTACCTCTCCCGCGCCGATCGGGGGAGAGGTGTCGAGCGAAGCGAGACGGAGAGGGGGCAATTTCACGAACCCCACAACCTGAAAGACTCCGATGCCAGCCATTCCCCGCAAGGAAATCCTGAAGAAATTCAGCAAGATGATCGCCAGCGGCATCCCGATCGTCGGCGGTGGCGCCGGCACCGGCATTTCCGCCAAGGCTGAGGAGGCCGGCGGCATCGATCTGATCATCATCTACAATTCCGGCCGCTATCGCATGGCCGGGCGGGGATCCGCTGCCGGCCTGCTCGCCTACGGCAACGCCAACGAGATCGTGAAGGACATGGCCCGCGAAGTGCTGCCGGTGGTCAAGCACACGCCTGTGCTGGCCGGCGTCAACGGCACCGACCCCTTCATCCTGATGGATCAGTTCCTGGCCGAACTGAAGGCCATGGGCTTCTCCGGGGTTCAGAATTTTCCGACGATCGGCCTG
>JAEUMA010000648.1 GCA_016793565.1 Rhizobiaceae bacterium | reverse complement strand
GCCGAAGCTGCAAATGTATTACATTGGCCCGCGCGCCAGTCCGATCCTGCGCTCGACGCCCTTCACCAACCAGGGCAAGGTCTTCGACGAGGTCTACCCCGGTCACAACGAGACCAACTGGTGGGATTTCTTCTGGCCGGACCTCTACGAGACCTGGCAATCGTGGATCCCGAACCCATCGGCGCGGCCGGTCGACTCGCAGATCACAATGCTGTCGCCCTATCTCGACGGGGTCACCGGCAAGATCATCGTCAGCTTCATCCAGCCGCTGATGACGCAGGACCGCAAGGATATCAACGGCGTGGTCGGCGTCGACCTCACGCTCGACCAGATGGACGAGATCGTCCGGAGCGTGAAGATCGCCGATAGCGGCTTCGCGTTCCTCAGCACGTCGGAAGGCAACATCCTCGCCGTGACCGAGGCCGGACAGCAGACGCTGGGGGTAACCACCGACAATTCGCAGGGTTTCGACCGCACGCTCGCGCGCAGCACGCAGCCGGCGCTGGCGTCTCTCGCAATGCCGCAGGACGCCAACACCGTGATGACCCGCCTCATTCTCCAGGAGAACGGCGCGGAAGTTCCCTATGTGGCGCTCATGAAGCAGCTGCGGCCCACCAATCTCTACAGCGGTGCCGGGCCGGTGACGCGCGAGGTGCTGTCGCTCGGCTTCATGGTTCCCGAGCACGAGATCTACGCCTCGCTGCTGGCCGCGCAGGAGGAGATCTCCGCCGCCACCCGCCGCATTCTCTTCTGGCAGATCGCGACGGTGCTGCTCTGCCTCACGATCGTGCTCGGGGCCGTATTCGCCATTTCCGGACGCATCACCGCGGGTCTCAGCGCGCTGGCGGACGCCGCCCGCAGGCTGCAGGCCAAGGACTATTCGGTGCGCGTCAACATTCCGACGCGCGACGAGGTCGGCGCTGTCGGCATCGCCTTCAACAAGATGGCCGAGGAAATCAGCTACCACACCGAGAACCTGGAACAGCTCGTCGAAGCGCGCACCCAGCTGCTCGAGGCTGCCAATTAGGAGATTCTCGGCCTCAATGAGAGGCTGAAGAGCGAGAACCTGCGGCTCGGCGCCGAACTCGACGTGGCGCGGCATATCCAGATGATGGTGCTGCCGAAGACCAACGAGCTCAACTCAATACCGCGTATCGAGATCGCCGGCTACATGGAACCGGCCGAGGAAGTCGGCGGCGACTATTACGACGTCCTTCAGGACGGCAGCCGCGTGAAGGTCGGCATCGGCGATGTGACCGGGCACGGGCTGGAGAGCGGCGTCCTGATGCTGATGGTGCAGTCGGTCGCCCGCGCGCTGCAGGAGAAGGGCGGCGGCGACCCCAAGGACTTCCTCGAAGTGCTCAACCGCGCCATCTACAAAAACATCGAGCGCACCAGCTCGGACAAGCATCTTTCGCTGGCCTTCCTGGATTATGAAC
This sequence comes from Rhizobiaceae bacterium, assembly GCA_016793565.1. Lineage (GTDB taxonomy): Bacteria > Pseudomonadota > Alphaproteobacteria > Rhizobiales > Rhizobiaceae > JAEUMA01. The sequence goes on along the minus strand of JAEUMA010000648.1, from coordinate 520 downwards.
GCGACCACGTCACCCTGTCCGGCCAGCACGAAGAGGTCATCGTGGTGCGCAGGGACGGCGACGTCGAGCGCATCAACACGATGGATCTGGGCTTTCCGATCGGCCTCGAACGCGACATCGGCCCGTTCGTCGCTACCCGCGAGATCCCGTTCGAGAGCGGTGACATCATCATTCTCCACACGGACGGAGTGACCGAGGCGGAGGGACCCGGCGGCGAGCTGTTCGGCATCGACCGCCTCAGCGACAGCGCACAGCGGCATCGCACCGGCAACGCCGACGAGATCAAGCGGGGCATCATCGACGACCTGATGGCGCACATCGGCACGCAGAAAATCCACGACGACATCACGCTCGTGGTCCTGAGGCACAGGTAGGCGAATGGATACGCACTTCGGTCTGACGACGCTTTCCAATCCCCCGGGCGCTGACAGCAGCTGCCTTGTCCTGTCGGACGGTCCGCTCGAGCTGAGCTGGCATCACTGCAGCACGACGTCCGACTTCCTCGGCGATTTCTATGCCA
>JAEUMA010000631.1 GCA_016793565.1 Rhizobiaceae bacterium | reverse complement strand
TGAGCGTGCTGGTGGCGACGGCCTACATGGAAGAGGCCGAACGCTTCGACTGGCTGGTGGCCATGGACGACGGCAAGGTGCTCGGCACCGGTACGCCGGCCGAACTGCGGGCATCGACCGGGCAGGCGACGCTGGACGAGGCATTCATTCACCTGTTGCCGGAGGCCAGGCGGGGCGCGCATCAGGCGCTGGTCATCCCGCCACGGCAGGGCGACGGCGAGCGTTTTGCCATCGAGGCCGAGGGCCTGTCGCAGCGTTTCGGCGATTTCACGGCGGTGGATCGTGTCAGCTTCCGGATCGAGCCGGGTGAAATCTTCGGTTTCCTCGGTTCGAACGGCTGCGGCAAGACGACGACGATGAAAATGCTGACCGGCCTGTTGCCGCCCACCGAGGGGGCGGCCCGGCTGTTCGGCAAGGCCGTCGATGCCGGCGATCTGGAAACCCGCAAGCAGGTCGGCTATATGTCGCAGTCGTTTTCGCTGTACGGCGAGTTGTCGGTGGCGGCCAACCTCGATCTGCACGCCCGCCTGTTCCATCTGCCGGATGCCCGGCGCGGGCCGCGCATTGCCGAGCTGATGCAGCGTTTCGGCCTCGCCGAATACGCCGACCAGGCCGCGGCTGCCCTGCCGCTCGGCATCCGTCAGCGCCTGTCGTTGGCCGTGGCGGTGGTTCACGAACCGAAATTGCTGATCCTCGACGAGCCGACCTCCGGCGTCGACCCGGTGGCACGCGACCAGTTCTGGGAACTGCTGGTCGAATTGTCGCGCCAGCAGGGCGTCACCATTTTCATTTCGACCCATTTCATGAACGAGGCCGAGCGCTGCGACCGCATTTCGCTGATGCATGCCGGCAAGGTGCTGGCCAGCGACACGCCGGCCGCTCTGTGCGCGCAGCGTGGCGAAAGCAGCCTGGAAGCGGCCTTCATCAGCTATCTGGAGGCGGCGACGGGCGTTGAAAAGCCGGCTGCCGAGCCCTCCGGGGCGATTGTTGCGGTCAACCCGAAAAATGAGCCAAATTTGAAATTTTCCGGGCCGGCTGCCGATGTCCGGCCCGCCAAAAATAGCGCCTTCAGCCTGCGCCGCCTGCTCGGCTACGCCTACCGCGAGGCGCTGGAGCTGCGCCGCGATCCGATTCGCCTGGCCTTTGCGCTGATCGGTTCGGTGCTGCTGATGTTCGTGCTCGGCTACGGTATTTCGCTCGATGTTGAGGGCCTGCACTTCGCGGCGCTCGACCGCGATCAGTCGCCGGAAAGCCGGGCCTACATCCAGAACATTGCCGGCTCGCGCTATTTCGTCGAGCAGCCGGCCATCGCCGACGATGCCGATCTCGAACGGCGAATGAAGAACGGCGAACTGTCGCTGGCGGTCGATATTCCCGCCGGCTTCGGCCGCGACCTGCGGCGCGGTCACTGGCCGGAGATCGGCCTGTGGATCGACGGCGCCATGCCCTACCGCGGCGAAACGGTGCGCGGCTACGCCCAGGGCATGCACCTCGAGTACGTGCAGCAACTGATCCTCGAAAATACCGGCGTGACGACCGGCTATCCGGCCAACATCGTCTCGCGCTTCCGCTACAACCAGGATGTGAAGAGCATCTTCGCCATGGTGCCGGCGGTGATTCCCATCCTGCTGATCTTCATTCCGGCCATCCTGATGGCGCTCGGCGTCGTGCGCGAGACGGAACTCGGCTCGATCACCAATCTCTACGTCACGCCGGTGACGCGGCTCGAATTCCTGCTCGGCAAGCAGCTGCCCTACATCCTCGTGGCGCTGATCAGCTACGGGCTGCTGGTCATTCAGTCGCAGATCATGTTCCATGTGCCGATCAAGGGCAGCCTGCTGGCGCTGACGCTCGGCGCCAGCCTCTACGTCGTGGCGACGACCGGTATTGGCCTGCTGATGTCCACCTTCACCAGCACACAGATTGCCGCGCTGTTCGGTACGGCCATCCTGACCATTTTGCCAACCGTGACCTTCTCGGGACTGACGACGCCAGTCGGCGCGCTGGAAGGGCCGGCCTACTGGATCGGCCAGTGCTTCCCGGCCAGCTACTTCCTGATCATCAGCCGCGGCGTGTTCACCAAGGCGCTGGGCTTTGCCGACCTGATCCCGCAGTTTGTCGCGCTGGCCTGTTTCATTCCGGTGCT
>JAEUMA010000546.1 GCA_016793565.1 Rhizobiaceae bacterium | reverse complement strand
GCCGCTCGTGAGATCGGTCGGCGCCACGCCAGGGCTCGGCGCATTCGCAGGGTTCACGCTCTGCTGCTGCGGCGTCGCGGCTCCACTCAGCGCCGCGAACTCCTGGAATGGCCGCTGGCGCTCCTGCAAGGCTGCGTTGTTCGCGGTATTGTAGGCGCCGAGATACATCTGATTGTAGGCGTCGTTCCGTTGCTGCCCGTGCTGGCGCATCATTTGCTCGTACTGCGCCGAGCCCGGCCGTATGCCGCGATTGAGCAAAGACGCCTCGAACGACTCGTCACGCTGGCTCCACTGCGGATCGAGGAACGTCCGATTGATGTCCGACAGTTCCCGCCCGCGCGCCGCATCCATGTCGAACGGCGTGCCCATGAGGCCGCCGAGCTGTCCGAGTTGCTGGCTCCTGATGTCGCCAAGCTGGCCTTGCAGCGCCTGGTTCTGGTCAAAGAGCCCCTGCTGGCCTTCTGACATCTCCGTGACGGCCCGATAGCCACTCGGGCTGTTCGGGTCGGCGACGTACTGGATCGAGCCCCACGGGGTCTCCTGCCCGGTCATGCCGAGCTTTTGCTGCGCCTGGGCCGTCTCGATGTTCGACTTGGTTTGAGCCTCGGCGACCTTATAGGGGTCTGGCGTTTTTGGCGCGCTTTTGCCCATCAGTGTATCCTCTCCTCGAGCCAACGGCACTGCGGCCGCGTCATCGAATAAATGATGGAGTCCTCGCCCTTGCTCGCGCCGCTTTCGATCACGCCGAGATGCTTGAAGCCGAGGCGTTCGTTGAACTTCCGCGCGCGATCGTTGCGTCGGACCACGATCGACAGCACCGTGTAGGCGCCGAGGCGCTGGAATGGGTAGGCGAACAGATCCTTGAGCGCTGCCGGCGTCAGCCAACCCGGCTCGCCGGCGCACGCCATCTCGATCGACTTCTCGCGCCACCTTGTATAAAGCACCGCGCCCATGAGATCGCCGCCACGCACCACTCCGACGATTTCGAACGGCGAGCACCCCACGAGGTCGACCGGCGCCAAGCCGATCTTGCCCGAGAGGTACGTGACGAGCGCGCTTTTCTCCTGGTTCGTGCTTGCCGGTACGATCATTTCGCGTCCTGCCTTTCCGGTCGGCAGGGCCTTGCCGTCAGGCGGCAGCGGATGAATATCTGCCCGGCAACCGAGCCGACCGATGAGCGCCCGCACTCATACGTCGCGTCGTCGGCATTCTCGCGGCTCATGAAGCGCTCGCCGTATTGCCAGCGCGCGGTCTGCATCCAAGCCTTATCGGCCTCCTGCTTTGCGCCATCCTCGCTCGCGTACTGGTCGCCGACCGTCGCCAGATAATCCTTGCAGCCGTCCTCAATCTCGATGCTGTCGTGCCGCCATACTTTGCGCGTGTGGCGACGGTGCCGGTGTTCGATGTAGATGTGCCGCGGCTTGTATTCGCTGCGGAACGTCGGGGCGTGCTGGGCGCGAACGGGAGCCACGAGAAAAAACATAAGCCCGAATAGAACGACGATGACC
>JAEUMA010000499.1 GCA_016793565.1 Rhizobiaceae bacterium | reverse complement strand
CTCTCCCGGCGACCTCAAAGAGGATCTGATCCACTCGCTGCAGAAGCATGTCGAGGTGGACGAGCCCGAGCAGGACGGCCAGGCGATCGCCGACCAGACCGGTGCCACGGCAGCCGCCGACGCCGACGTCGACGACGATTCCAACATCGCTTTCGACCGCATGTCGGAAGAGGATCTGCTGGCCGGCATCGAAGGCCTCGTGCCGCCCGAGAAAAGCGACGAATACTGAGCCCGTTTCGCCTGCGCGCTCTTCCGCGCGCCGTCGATCGAAGCTATTTCTCAAGTGCGTCGCCGGCGATGGCGGCGCACTTTTCGTTTTCCGACGCGAGTAGCAGCCGATGATGCGCCAATACGAGCTTGTGGAGCGTGTGCAGCGCTACAAGCCCGACGTAAACGAGGCGCTTCTCAACAAAGCCTACGTCTACGCTATGCAGAAGCATGGCCACCAGAAGCGGGCATCGGGCGATCCGTATTTTTCCCATCCTCTCGAGGTCGCCGCCATCCTCACCGAGATGCATATGGACGAGGCCACGATCGCCGTCGCCCTTCTGCACGATACCATCGAGGACACGACCGCCACGCGCCAGGAGATCGACGAGCTCTTCGGCCCGGATCTGGGGCGGTTGGTCGAGGGGCTGACCAAGCTCAAGAAGCTCGACCTCGTCTCCAAGAAGGCCGAACAGGCCGAAAATCTGCGTAAGCTGCTGCTTGCCATCTCAGAGGACGTCCGCGTCCTCATGGTGAAGCTGGCAGACCGCTTGCACAACATGCGCACGCTGGACCATGTCCCGCCGGAAAAGCGGCTGCGCATCGCCGAGGAGACGATGGAGATTTATGCGCCGCTCGCCGGGCGCATGGGCATGCAGGGCATGCGGGAGGAACTGGAGGATCTGGCGTTCCGCTATGTGAACCCGGAGGCCTATCGTACCGTAACCGGCCGGCTTGCCGACATGTTCGAACGCAATCGCGGCGTCATCGGCGACATCGAGGCCGCGCTCTCCAACCTTTTGCAGAAGCGCGGGCTTAAGGCGCAGGTTAAGGGTCGCCAGAAGAAGGCCTGGTCGGTGTTTCGCAAGATGGAGGCCAAGGCCCTTTCCTTCGAGCAACTGTCCGACATCTTCGGCTTCCGCATCATCGTCGGCGAGGTGGAAGATTGCTACCGGGTGCTGGGTGCCGTGCACACGACGTGGTCGATGGTTCCGGGTCGGTTCAAGGACTATATCTCGACGCCGAAGCAGAATGACTACCGCTCCATCCACACCACCATCGTTGGCCCGTCGCGCCAGCGCATCGAACTGCAGATCCGCACGCAGGAGATGAACTCCATCGCCGAATACGGCGTCGCCGCCCACGCCCTCTACAAGGATCGCGGCAGCGCAGAGGGCGACGCGCAGTCGCTCTCCAGCGAGACCCGCGCCTATGCCTGGTTGCGCCGCACCATCGAGCAGCTCAGCGAGGGCGATAATCCGGAGGACTTCCTCGAGAACACCAAGCTGGAGTTGTTCCAGGATCAGGTCTTTTGCTTCACGCCCAAGGGCATGCTGATCGCGCTGCCGCGCGGTGCAACGCCGATCGATTTCGCCTATGCGGTGCATACCGACGTGGGCGACACCTGCGTCGGGGCAAAGGTCAACGGGCGCATCATGCCGCTGATGACCGAGCTGAAGAACGGCGACGAGGTGGAGATCATCCGCTCCAAGGCGCAGGTGCCGCCCGCCGCCTGGGAGTCCGTCGTCGTCACCGGCAAGGCGCGCGCCGCCATCCGGCGGGCGACCAAGAACGCCGTGCGCAAGCAGTATTCCGGGCTGGGCATGCGCATTCTCGAGCGTGCCTTCGCGCGCAGCGGCAAGCCCTTCACCAAAGAGAGCCTCAAGCCGGTGCTGCACAGGCTGGCCCGCAAGGATATCGAGGACGTGCTGGCCGCCGTCGGGCGCGGCGAACTGTCTTCGAACGACGTCCTGCGCGCCGTCTACCCTGACCACAAGGACGAGCGGTCCGCGCCGGTGGCCGCCCGGCACCAGCGTGAGGAGGGGTGGTTCAACATTCGCAATGCCGCCGGTATGCTTTTCCAGATGCCCGGGCGTGCCAATCGAGAAAAGCCTGAGGTCGAGCGCGAGGGAACCGCGGTGCCTATCCGCGGCGTCGGCGGCGACCTGCCGGTGAAGTTCGCGCCGGAAGGAGCGGTGCCGGGAGACCGCATCGTCGGCATCGTCCAGCCCGGTTCCGGCATTACCATCTACCCGATCCAGTCACCGGCGCTGACGGCCTTCGACGACCAGCCGGAGCGCTGGATCGACGTGCGCTGGGACATTGACGAGGCGACGCAGGAGCGCTTTCCAGCGCGCATCTCGGTCACGGCGATCAACGAGCCCGGCTCGCTGGCCGAGATCGCCCGCGTGATCGCCGAAAACGACGCCAACATCCACACGCTCTCAATGGTTCGCACCGCGCCGGACTTCACCGAAATGCTGTTCGACCTCGAAGTATGGGATCTCAAGCATCTGAATAGGCTGCTCTCGCAGCTCAAGGAAAACACGGCGGTCAGCATTGCCAAGCGGGTCAATGGCTGAGCGCAACGGAAAGGTAGCGATGCAGACGAGCGAAGTTCTCGACGTCTTCCGGGAGGCGGGCGCCATCCTGGAGGGGCATTTCATTCTCACCTCCGGCCTGCGCAGCCCGGTGTTCCTCCAGAAGGCGCGCGTGTTCATGCATGCCGACAAGACCGAGCGGCTGTGCAAGGCGCTGGCCGGCCGCATCCGCGCCGCCGTTCCGGGCCGCATCGACTATGTCGTCGGACCGGCGGTGGGCGGCCTCATTCCGGCCTACGAGACGTCGCGGCACCTGGGCGTCCCCGCGATATGGGTCGAGCGCGAGGGAGGAACGTTCCGGCTTCGCCGCTTCGAGATCGAGCCCGGCGCCCGTGTCGTCATCGTGGAGGACATCGTCACCACCGGCCTGTCGATCCGCGAGACGGTCGACTGTATGCGCGCGCTTGGCGCCGAAGTGGTGGCCGCCGCCTGCATCATCGACCGTTCGGCCGGCAAGGTCGACGTGGGCGTGCCGCTGGTAGCGCTCGCCGAATATGCCGTGCCCGCCTATCCGGCCGACGCCCTGCCTGCCGAGCTTGCCGCAATTCCGCCGGTAAAGCCCGGTAGCCGAAACCTCTGATATTGTTCGCGGCCCGCTCTTTCGGTTAGATTTCAGAATGCTCTTCGGACGCAAGTCTCCCGTCGGCCTGCGAGAGCGGGTGCGAGTAGCGATGTGGCCCCGCCGCTCGTTCCGCCGTTCGGCGAAATATTTCGCCAAGCGGGCGCTGCGCCTGCGAGCCACGCCGCATGCGATCGCGGCCGGCGTGTCGGCCGGCGTATTCGTGTCTTTCCTGCCGATACCGGGCTTCCACTTCTTCATCGCCGCGCTGTTCGCATGGCTGATTGCCGGCAATGTCGTGGCCTCCGCGATCGGCACGGCTTTCGGCAATCCGCTGACCTTCCCGGTCATCTGGGCGAGCTGCTACGAGGTCGGCCGGGCCATATTGCCGGGTCCCGCCACCGCCAGCGCCGCCCCGCTGGACATGACGCATGCGCTCGCCCATTTCGACGTGCAGGAGCTCTGGGAGCCGCTGCTGAAGCCGATCACGGTCGGCGCGGTTCCGCTTGGTCTGATCTTCGCGGCCGCGGCGTATGCGGCGACCCGCTGGGCGGCGACCGCATTCCACGAACGCAGGCGGCAGCGCTTCGCCGAGCGGGCGCGCCTGTCCGAGGCGGCCGGCCGGGTCGCCTCCGTCCCATGATCGTGGGGATCGGCAGCGACCTGATCGATATCGCGCGGATCGGGAAGACGCTGGAACGGTACGGAGAACGCTTCGTCCAGCGCGTCTTTACCGACGTGGAGCAGGCCCGCTCGAACCGAAGACGAGAACGCGCCGCCTCCTATGCCAAGCGCTTCGCCGCCAAGGAAGCCTGCTCCAAGGCCTTGGGCACCGGCATTGCGCACGGGGTGTTCTGGCGCGACATGGGCGTGGTCAACCTGCCGGGCGGCAAGCCGACCATGCATCTGACCGGCGGCGCGGCCGAGCGGCTGGCGGCGCTGATCCCACCGCGCCACCGAGGCGTCATCCATCTCACCATCACCGACGACTTTCCGCTCGCTCAGGCTTTCGTGATCATCGAAGCCCTGAAGGTGGACGAGTAACGCCGCGCAACGGCGTTGCCGATCGGGGAGTGACCCCGTATATCAACCCGACGCGGAAACCGAGGACGACATGAGCGTGGCCGAGAAATCGCAGAAGAAGTCGGGTGGATTGGGCGAGACCGTCAGCGTCATCGTCCAGGCTCTGCTTTTGGCGCTGATCATCCGCACGCTGTTCTTCCAGCCCTTCTCGATCCCGTCGGGTTCTATGCGGCCGACGCTTCTGGAAGGCGACTACCTCTTCGTGACGAAATGGGCATACGGCTATTCGCGCTATTCGCTGCCCTTCTCGCCGCCGCTGTTTTCCGGCCGCATCTGGGGTGCCGAGCCGAAACGCGGCGACGTCGTCGTGTTCAAGTTCCCTCCCAACCCCTCGCTCGACTATATCAAGCGCGTGATCGGGTTGCCGGGCGACCGCGTACAGATGAAGGACGGCCAGCTCTTCATCAACGACGAGGCGGTGCCCCGCGAGAAGATCGGGCAGATCACCAATCCCGACATCACCGAGGTGGATCGTCCGGTCGACGTCTACCGTGAGACGCTGCCCAACGGCGTCAGCTACGACACGCTCGACCTGTCGCCCAATTCGATCGGCGACAACACCCGTGAATTCGTCGTGCCGGAAGGCCACTATTTCATGATGGGCGACAACCGCGACAATTCGACGGACAGCCGCTTCTCGGTCGGCTTCGTGCCGTACGAAAACCTGGTTGGCCGCGCTAACATCATCTTCTTCTCAATCGCCGACGGCGCAAGCCCGCTGGAGATCTGGAAGTGGCCCACCGAGATGCGGGCCTCGCGCCTGTTGAATCCCGTACGGTAGGCGATGGCGCGCAAGCGGACGGCCAATGCTGCCTTCGCGGAGCAGATTCATGCCATCACCGGCCATTTGTTCAGCGATGTGGCGCTCGCGCAGACGGCGCTGACCCACTCCAGCGCGCTCCGCGTCAGTGAGAACAACGAGCGGCTGGAATTTCTGGGCGACCGTGTGCTCGGCCTGATCGTGTCGGAGATGCTGTTCGTGATGTTTCCCGACGCGCCTGAGGGGGACCTCGCCGTGCGGCTGGGCGCGCTTGTGAGTGCCGACACCTGCGCCGACATCGCGCTGGGAATGGAGCTCGACCGCCACATGCACACCGATTCGGCGTTGCGCTCGGCGGGCGGCCGTCGCGCCCGCAACGTGCTGGCCGATGCGATGGAAGCGCTGATCGCCGCGGTCTACCTCGAAGGCGGGCTCGAGGCCGCGCGCGCCTTCGTGCTGCGCTACTGGCAGCCGCGCGCCGAAAGCGCTGCCCGCCCGCCGCGCGACTCCAAGACCGAGTTGCAGGAATGGGTCGTCCGCTTCAATGGCGAACGGCCGCTTTATGCCGTGGTCGGCCGCGAAGGTCCGGACCACGAACCCATCTTCACGGTTGCGCTATCGGTGCCGGGTTTTGCGGAGGTTCAGGCCGCCGGGCGTTCCAAGCAGGCAGCCGAGCGGGCCGCCGCGACGATGTTCCTCGTCCGGGAAGGTGTCTGGACCGAAGCCGGGAGCGAGTCATGACGGAAACCCTATCCCAGGCCGAGACGGCGACGCGCTCGGGGTTCGTCGCGCTGATCGGCGCGCCGAATGCGGGCAAGTCGACGCTCGTCAACCAGCTGGTCGGCAGCAAGGTTTCGATCGTCACCCACAAGGTGCAGACCACGCGCGCGCTGGTCCGCGGCATCGCAACCCACGCGAATGCGCAGATCGTTCTGGTCGACACGCCCGGCATCTTCCGGCCGCGCCGCCGACTCGACCGCGCCATGGTGACCACCGCCTGGGGCGGTGCCAAGGATGCCGATATCGTGCTGATGATCCTCGACGCCGAGCGCGGCATCCGCGGCGACGCCGAGGCGATTCTCGAAAGCCTGGCCGAAGTGCGCCAGCCCAAGGTGCTGGTGCTGAACAAGATCGATCGGGTTGATCGCGAGAAGCTGCTCACACTCGCCGCGGAAGCGAACGACAAGGTGAAGTTCGACCGCACCTTCATGGTATCGGCGCTGACCGGGTCCGGCTGCGCGGACATTCTGGACTATCTCGCCGCCGAACTGCCGCCGGGACCGTGGTACTATCCCGAGGACCAGATTTCCGACTTGCCGATGCGCCAACTCGCGGCCGAGATCACCCGCGAAAAGCTCTATCTGCGCCTGCATGAGGAACTCCCCTACGCCTCGCATGTGGTGACGGAGAAGTGGGAAGAGAAGCAGAACGGCTCGGTGCGCATCGAGCAGACGATCTACGTCGAGCGCGACAGCCAGAAGTCGATCGTGCTCGGCCACAAGGGCGCGACGATCCGCGCCATCGGCCAGGCATCGCGTACCGAGATCGGCGCGATCCTCGAACAGCCCGTGCATCTGTTCCTGTTCGTGAAGGTCCGGGAGAACTGGGGCGACGATCCGGAACGCTATCGGGAGATGGGGCTGGATTTTCCGGGAAGCTGACCGGGATCGCCGCCCAACCGCTTCTCGAACCAGAAGTCGGCATAGGGATTGTCGTTGAAACGCTCGATGGCATGGTAGCCGGCCTTGCGGTAGAGCGATTGCGCCTGCGCGAGCGCGCGGTTGGTGTCGAGGCGCACCGCGTGCATACCCAAATCGACGGCTTTGTCCTCCAGTGCGGCCAGCAGTCGCCGCGCCACACCGAGGCCGCGAGCTTCCGGCGCAACCCACATGCGCTTGATTTCACCGGTGCCAGAGGCCAGCGACCGCAATCCTCCGCAGCCTATAGGACGGCCGAAAAGCCGCACCACCAGGAAACAGCCGGTAGGCGGCGCCATGGAGTTGTCCTTCTCGGCTTGCGCCCTTGCCGCGTCGAAGCCGCCCTCGAACCGCTCGGCGAGTTCCCGGAAATATTGTGTGAGGCAGAATTTCGCAGCGTCTCCGCCGATCCGTTCGCATCCTATGGTCACGGCGGCGGCGGTCAGCAGCGATTCCACCTCCGCCATGGCTGCGAGAAGGCGCTCTTGTTGGCTCGGGTTCAACGGTTCGATCATCGAAACGGCAAGTTCGTCGGACAACTGCTCATAGGCGGCATGTTCCGCCTGGCCCTGCTGCGTCAGCGCAATGTCGCGGCGCCTGCGGTCGCCTGCGTGCTGCTTGAGCGTGATCAGGCCCTGCTTGCGCAGCGACTGCACCAGACGGCTGAAATAGCCGGAATCCAGCCCAAGCCGTTCGCGCAGCAGGCGCATGTCGCCGCCGTCTCGCGCGATTTCGGAAAGCAGGCGCGCCTGACCGAGCGGACGGCCACGGCCGAGATAGCTGTCGTCCAGCGCGCCGACGCGCAGCGTGACGATGCGGTTGAAACTGCGGACCTGATCGACGGAGCTGCTCATTAGCTGACTTTAGTCAGGTAATGTTGTGGCTGCAAGAGCGGCGTCGGCGCTTGAAGTGGCGGGAGCTTTCGTGAGATCCTGCTGCCATGGAATGGCGCGACGAAGGTATCGTTCTGGGTACCCGCAGGCACGGGGAGAACAACGCCGTCCTGGAGGTGATGACGGCCACGCATGGCAGGCATCTCGGTATGGTGCGGGGAGGGCGATCGCGCAGGCAGCAGCCCGTCCTGCAGGCAGGCAACCGTGTTGAACTGTTGTGGCGGGCGCGGCTCGACGAACATCTCGGCACGTTCCAGGTGGAGCCGCTACAGCACAACGCGGCGCGTCTGTTCGAAAGCGCCGCCGCCGTCCACGGGCTGCAGGTTCTGGCGGCGCATCTGCGGCTCCTGCCGGAGCGCGATCCGCATGCCGGGCTCTACGGAGCGATGGCGGTGATTCTCGATCACCTCGACCAGCCGGCGGTCGCGGGCGAGCTTCTTGTTCGCTTCGAATTGATGGTGCTCGACGAACTGGGTTTCGGCCTCGACCTGTCGCGCTGCGCGGCGACGGGCCGGCCGGATGACCTCGTCTTCGTCTCGCCGCGCTCGGGGCGGGCGGTATCCCGCGAGGCGGGCGAGCCGTGGCGTGACAGGATGCTGGCCCTGCCAGCGTTCCTCGGACCCGGCAGCCGCGTCGGCGCGCAGATGCAGGATCTCGACGCGGCGTTCCGGATGACTGGGTTCTTCCTGACCCGCCACGTCTACGAGCCGCGCGGGATCGGCGAGCCGGAGGCGCGCAGCGGGTTCCTGACGGCTCTGCGCAAGCACTATGCCGCGACGGTGGCGGAGCCGGCGGGCTGACAGCCCTGTGCGGAAGTGGTCAGGCCGGCGCCAGTTGCGGCCGATCGACGGGCCGCTCCTGGATCGGCCAATGGACGGCCGCCGCGAACAGACCCAGCGCTATGCTCAGCCACCAAACCGGATCGTAGCTGCCGAAACGGTCGTAGAGGTAGCCGCCCAGCCATACGCCGAGGAACGACCCGATCTGGTGCGACAGGAAGACGACGCCGCCCAGCATGGCGAGATGCCGCGTACCGAACATGATCGCCACCAGCGCATTGGTCGGCGGCACGGTCGACAACCATAGCAATCCCATCACGATCGAGAAGACGATCACGCTGGTCGGTGTGTGCGGAGCCAGCAGGAAAACGGCGACGGCGACCGAGCGTGCCAGGTAGATCCACACCAGGAAATGCGGCTTGGAGTAGCGCTGGCCGATCGCGCCGGACGCCAGAGAGCCGATGATGTTGAAGAAGCCGATAAGCGCCAGTGCAATAACGGCATAGCGTGCAGGGATGCCGAGGTCGCCGATATAGGCCGGAAAATGCGCCGTGATGAACGCGACCTGAAAGCCGCATACGAAGAAGCCCGATACCAGAAGTACGTAGCTGCGGTGCGCCAGCGCCTCGCGCAGCGCGGCTCCGATGGTCTGCTCGAAGGCCGCTATCTGGCCGGGCTTGCCGCGCGAGTTTCCGCGCAGCGGGATCGCGAGCAGGGGCAGCGACAGCATCGAGACCGCCATGATCAGCAGCGCTTGCGCCCAGCCGAACGTGTCGATCATGGCCTGGCTGATCGGCGCGAACAGGAACATGCCCGCCGAGCCAGCCGCTGTTCCAATGCCGAACACGAAGGACCGGCTTTCGGGCGCCGTGTGCCGCGCGAAGGCGGCAAGCACGATGGAGAACGAACCTGCCGCGACGCCGAGGCCGACAAGAACGCCGCCTCCGAGATTGAGCATGGCCGGTGTTTGCGCGTGCGCCATCAGCGTCAGGCCTATGGCGTACAGGCAGCCGCCGAGCGTCAGTACCTTCCAGGTGCCGTAGCGGTCGGCGATGGCGCCAAAGAAGGGCAGGCCGAGCCCCCAGAAAAGGTTCTGGATCGCCATCGCCAGGCCGAAGGTCGTGCGGTCCCAGCCCTTCTCGGCCAGCATCGGAAGCTGGAAGAAGCCCATCGCCGAACGCGGCCCGAAAGTGAGCGCTGCAATGATGCAGCCGCATGTCACGATCAGCCAGGGAAAGGCGCTCTTGGCTGCTGCGCGGTCCAGGGTCATGCGAGAATTCTCCGACAATAACTGGCCAGTAGCCCATGGAGCCGCTTCTGAAAAATGAATAGATTGCGCTCTAACGTTCAATCTTCGTGATGCTTGGAAGAATCCTGGCCCTAGCCGCGTTGATATCGCAACGACTGCATTTCGGGCCTCAACCTTGCTAAAGCGGTCGCGGCAGACTTCAATTCTACCGGACGGAGACGGCGCAGCTTGCGCGTGGACGACGACAGAAGGGCGGCTATCGTAGCGGAGCTGCCGCGGCTGCGGCGCTACGCGCGCGCCCTGCTGCGCGACGCCGACCGCGCCGACGATCTGGTACAGGATAGCGTCGAGCGCGCCCTGCAACGTCTGGACAACTGGCGCACGGGCGAAAACCCGCGCCGATGGCTTTTCACCATCATGCATCACCTGTTCATCGACCAGCTTCGCAAGGTCAAGCGCCAGGTTCCGGCCCAGTCGCTCGACCATGAAGCGGCCCTCGCGGTGCCTTCGGACCAGACGGACTACAGCTCCGCCCGCGACATATGTGAAGCGCTGGAACGCATCGGTGCGGACCGGCGCGCCGCTCTCGTGCTGGTTTCTGTCGAAGGCTTCTCCTACGCCGAGGCCGCCAACATCCTCGGCATTCCGGCCGGCACGCTGATGTCGCGGGTGGCGCGCGGGCGCGAGGAACTGCGTGCACTGCTAGACGATCAGGACCGGCGTCGCTCGATCAGGGTGGTCGAGACATGAACCCGCGCATGTACACCGAAAACGATATCCATCTCGCCCTCGACGGCGAAATGCCAGGCGACGAGCGTGCCGCATACGAACGTTGGCTGGACGCCAATCCCGACATGAAGGCGCGCGCTGACCGTTACGCTGCCGACCGCGAACGGCTGCGGCGGACTCTGGAGCCGGTGCTTGGCCAGCCTGTGCCGCCCAGGCTTCAACAGATGCTGAGCCAACCAGGGGATCGCTCGCAGCGCCTGTCCTGGCTTGCAAGGGCCGCGGCGGCTGCGCTCATCTTCGTCCTGGGGGCCGCGGCGGGATATGGCGTCGGCTTCGTTGGCCGGCCGTCGGCCGATGCGGGGACACAGGCCTTCGTGGAGAGCGCGCTCGCCGCGCATCGTGTCTATTCGGCGGAAAAGCTGCATGTCGTCGAGGTCGGCGCCGATCAGCGGGACCATCTCGTTGGCTGGCTGTCGAAGCGCGTCGGCGTGGCGATGGCGGCGCCCGACCTGTCGCCGCAGGGCTTCAGGCTGATCGGCGGGCGTCTGCTGCCGCTCGGCGCCACCGGAACGGCCGCGCAGTTCATGTACGAAGACGTTACCGGCAAGCGCCTGTCGCTCTACGTGACCCGTCAGTCCGGCGAGGAGGAAACGGGCTTCCGCCTCGAGACCGAGGGCGGCGTCAATGCGCTCTACTGGCTCGATGAGGGCTACGGCTGCGTGGTTGCCGGCGACGTGCCGGAGGCGATGCTGCGGGGCATCGCCGACAGCGCCTACCGCCAGCTCCTGCAAGGCCCGCACGCCTGACGGCACAGGCGCGTATACGTCACAATTCGGCCCCAATCCGGGAGCGAAAGCGCGTTTGGGCTTGCGCGACAGAAGGCGACGCCAAGAGCGCCCGAACCGGGCATTTTCTTCGCCTTCAGGGGAGGTTGCCCGCTCCGCATGCCCAGCGTCATCCGACCGGCCGAACCACGCGACGTCGACGCTTTGCTGGCGATCGAAACCAGGGTCTTCCCGGGCGATCGGTTGTCACCGCGCGCCTTTGCGCGCCTGGTCGGCAGGCCCAGCGCCGCGGTTCTCGTCGCCGATACGGATGGCGCGGTCAGCGGCTACGCCGTCGTCCTGATGCGTCGGAATTCGAAAGTGGCGCGGCTCTATTCGATCGCATCGGTCGTGCACGGCCAGGGCAGCGCCCTGCTGGAGGCGGCGCAGGAGGTTGCGGCCGCGCGCGGCGCCGAACGCCTTCGTCTCGAGGTGCGCCGCGACAACGCGCGTGCGATCGCATTCTACCGCCGCCACGGTTTCGAGCCGATCGGCGAACGGCTCGACTACTATGAGGACGGCATGGCGGCGCTGCGCTTCGAGAAGCGCCTCGCCCGGCCGCCACAACGGGCCGCGCGCAGACTGCCCGCCGCGCATCCAGCATGAGCCTCTTTCGCCGCGATCATGTCTTGTGCGGCGTTTTCCACGCAACCCCGAGGCCGTGCCCCGCATTCCTGCGGCTCATG
>JAEUMA010000484.1 GCA_016793565.1 Rhizobiaceae bacterium | reverse complement strand
GAACCAGACCTGCCGGAAGATGCTCGATTCGAAGGGCGCCATCGCGCCGGGGCGAACGGGGAGGGGCTGGTCTGGCATGCGGTGGCGCTGGTCGGTTTTCGGCCTCTGAGAGTAGGCTTCCGATGGCTGTTCCGCGTCCGGCAGCCTAGCCGCCGACGCGCGCCTACGGTGACACAGTTCTCGCAGTCATGCTCGCCGAAAACGCTGCGCCAAGGCAAGCCGGCGAACCGTGCCGGCCGGGCGCTGGGCGGAAATAAGCGTGCCGGCAAATAAAATGCCCCGCCGGATCGCTCCGGCGGGGCCTTCTTAGTCTATTGGAAAACCGGGCCTTTCAGCCTCAGTTGTTGCGGCCCTTCAGCGCTGCGCCGAGAATGTCGCCCAGCGAAGCGCCGGAGTCGGTCGAGCCGTACTGGGCCACCGCCTCCTTCTCCTCGGCGATTTCCAGCGCCTTGATCGACACCTGAACCTTGCGGGTCTTCTTGTCGTAGGCGATGACGCGCGCGTCGACCTTCTGGCCGACGGTGAAGCGCTCGGGGCGCTGCTCGTCGCGGTCGCGGGACAGGTCGGCACGCTTGATGAAGCTGTCCAGACCCGATTCGACCAGCCGCACCTCGACGCCGCCGTCGCGGATCGCGGTGACCTCGCAGGTGACGACGGCGTTCTTGCGCAGCTCGCCCGGAGCGGCGGCGCCCGCCTCGCTGCGGCCGGCTTCACGCTGCAGCTGCTTGATGCCCAGCGAGATGCGTTCCTTCTCGATGTCGACGTCGAGCACCTGCGCCTTGACCATGTCGCCGCGGTTGTACTCCTCGATGACCTGCTCGCCCGGACGCGTCCAGTCGAGGTCGGAGAGGTGCACCATGCCGTCGACATCGCCTTCCAGGCCGATGAACAGGCCGAACTCGGTCTTGTTCTTGACCTCGCCCTCGACCTGGCTGCCGACCGGATGGGTGCGCGCGAAGGCTTCCCACGGATTCTCCAGCGTCTGCTTGAGGCCGAGCGAGATGCGGCGCTTGGCCGGATCGACCTCGAGCACGACCACGTCGACCTGCTGGGTGGTCGACAGGATCTTGCCGGGGTGCACGTTCTTCTTCGTCCACGACATTTCGGAAACGTGGATGAGGCCCTCGATGCCCGGCTCCAGCTCCACGAAGGCGCCGTAGTCGGTGATGTTGGTGACCGTGCCGCGGATCTTCTTGCCGATCGGGAACTTGGTGCCGATGTCGGACCACGGATCGCTCTCGAGCTGCTTCATGCCGAGGGAGATGCGGTGGGTTTCCTGGTTGATGCGGATGATCTGCACCTTGACCGTCTGGCCGATGGACAGGATCTCGGTGGGGTGGTTGACGCGGCGCCATGCCATGTCGGTGACGTGCAGCAGGCCGTCGATGCCGCCGAGGTCGACGAACGCACCGTAGTCGGTGATGTTCTTGACCACGCCCTCGACCACCTGGCCCTCTTCGAGGTTCTGCACGATCTCCGAGCGCTGCTCGGCGCGGCTCTCCTCGAGCACGGTACGGCGCGACACCACGATGTTGCCGCGGCGGCGATCCATCTTGAGGATCTCGAACGGCTGCGGGGTGTGCATCAGCGGGGTGACGTCGCGGATCGGACGGATGTCGACCTGGCTGCGCGGCAGGAAGGCCACGGCGCCGTCGAGGTCGACGGTGAAGCCGCCCTTGACCTGGTTGAAGATCACGCCTTCGACGCGCTCGCCCTTGGTGAACTTCTCTTCCAGGCGGACCCAGCTCTCCTCGCGGCGCGCCTTGTCGCGCGAGAGAACGGCCTCGCCCAGCGCATTCTCGATGCGCTCGACATAGACTTCCACGGTGTCGCCCGGCTTCAGCGTCGAGTCCTTGCCCTTGACGCCGAATTCCTTCAGCGGCACGCGGCCTTCGACCTTGAGGCCGACGTCGATGATCGCCATGTCCTTTTCAATGGCGGTGACGGTGCCCTTGACGACCTGGCCCTCACCGGAATGGCCGGTGGAGAAAGACTCTTCGAGCAGGCTGGCGAAATCGTCGCGGGACGGATTGGATTGGGACATTGTTTCTCCTGAGTATCCCCGCATCGTGGCGGGGCATGCGCCGTCGGTTGGCGTTGCGTTGACCTGCCGGGTCTCGCGGACTTCAAAGTCCTCGTGCCGCTGACGCGGCGGGTTCGGCGCTATCGAGGCTGGCAGGCGGTTTGTTCGGGACCGCGGCCGCGACCCGGCGCATCGGCGCGGGGAAGGTCGGCTTCAGTCCCTTTTCCCGACCGCCAGCACCTGATCGATGATGTCGCGTGCGGCCCGGAACGCGGCCTCTATATCCATTTCGGAGGTATCGAGCAAGTGCGCGTCCTGCGCCGGGCGCAGAGGCGAGTCGGCGCGGCCCATGTCACGCTCGTCGCGGCGGCGGATGTCGGCGAGGATCTGGCCAAAGTCTGCGCTGCCGCCATGCGCCTCGATCTCGGCGAGGCGGCGGCCGGCGCGCACTTCGGCGGTGGCGGTGACGTAGAGCTTCACGTCGGCGTCCGGGCAGACGACGGTGCCGATGTCGCGGCCGTCGAGCACGGCGCCGGGCGGAATCGCGGCGAAGCCGCGCTGCTTTTCGACCAATGCGCGGCGCACCGCCGGGATCACCGCGACGCGCGACGCCGCCTCTCCCACCGCGTGGGCGGCGAGAACGGCACGGTCGAGGCGGGTGAGATCCACCTGGCGAGCCGCCGTCTCCGCTGCCGCCGCGTTGTCGAGCGGGAGTCCGTGCGCCAGCAGCGCCTGCGCCACGGCGCGATAGGTCAGCCCGGTGTCGAGATGATTGAGGTGGTAATAGTCAGCGATACGCCGCGCCAGCGTACCCTTGCCGCCCCCGGCCGGTCCGTCGATCGCGATCACCGTCGCAGTGGCGATGCCGGCGAGATCGATTGTCGTGCCGGAAAGGGCGGTCTGACCGGTGACTTCTATGACGAGACCCGACGGCGTTTCGGTTTCCGTGACCGGTACGCCGAAGCGCCGCAACAGCGCCGGCACCGCGCGCGGGAAGTTCCTGCCGACGCGCACGCTGGTCGTCCCCGGCGCATTGAGGCCGGCGAGCAGCATGGCGACCGCCGCCTGCGGCGCGGCCTTCGTCGCGTCGACCGTGACGGGGGAGCCCACCTTGGCTCCGTGCACGCGCAGTCCGCCCGCCGCAGACAACTGCGCGCCCGTCTCGGCGAGCAGGGCTATCAGCGCCGTCCGGTCAGGTTCGGAAAGCGATGCTCCGGCGATGACCGTCTCCATGTCGTAGGTCGAGGCGAGCCCGGCCAGCAGCGTCGCGGCGATATCGGCGCCGCCGAATTCCAGTGGCTCGCGGGCTGCGAGCAGGCAGCCGTTCCCGGTGCCCCATGCGCGCCAGCCGTCGCCACGCTTCTCGAAGCCGGCGCCGAGCGCCCGCATGGCATCGATCGCGGCGGCGCCGTCGCGGCCGCTCAGCCCGGCGATCCGCGTTGCCCCGGCTGCCAGTCCGGCCAGCACGGCCGCCAGCACACCGAGCAGCGGGTCGCTTCCGGCCGGCCGTTGCGCCGCCGTCCGTTCTGAACCGTCTGTAAGCGAACCGGCGAGATTCATGATGCCTGCAGCCGCTGTGGAAAGCGCCGGTCCCTAACACGGCCTTCGGCCCCGGTCATCCCGTTTGAGCGGGTTGCGCGATGGTCGGAAAGCCTGCCCTTTGTCTTTGACAGCCTTTGCAACTGCGGTTAAGGGGACCGAAAATCCATCGACGAGGTTTGCCGTGGCGAAGCCTGAACTCGGAACCAAGCGGATCGATCCCGAAACCGGCCGCAAGTTCTACGACCTGAACAAGGACCCGATCGTGTCTCCCTACACGGGCAAGTCCTATCCGCGCTCCTATTTCGATTCCACCATCGACAAGGTGATGGAAGAGGAGGAGGTCGAGGAGAAGGAACTCGACACCGAGGAGGCGGTCGAAACAGTGTCGCTCGAGGAGGCCGACGAGGAAAGCAAGGGCGGCGGCGACGAACTGCCGGATATGGGCGACGACGACGATGTCGACCTTGGCGACGACGATGACGACACCTTCCTCGAGGACGAGGAAGAGGAGGATGACGACGTCACCGACATCATCGGCGTGGGCGACGACGAGGACGAGGTCTGAGCGGAGCGCCGGGAAGCACTTCCGCCCGGCCAGGCAGCGGCGGGCCCGTCGGGCGCAGCCGTTTGTTTTTTGAAGCACCGACATCCGCAAAAAGCGCGCAAGGCGGGCTTGATATTGCGTCAAGGCGGGGTTAGAAGCCGCCTCGTCGCCGGTCCCCCAAGACCGGCGTGACTACCGCCGGAAACGGCGCCGGCCTTGGCCGGATGTGGGGCCATAGCTCAGTTGGGAGAGCGCTTGAATGGCATTCAAGAGGTCGTCGGTTCGATTCCGATTGGCTCCACCAAACAGTCTTCTGGCTTTTGGCATGTCTCGACGTCCGGCGAAACGGCCCGCAGTTTGCGTGGCTTGGCTGCTTCGTATCGCGATCGCGTGGACCTGAGACCGGTGAAACCCGCCTTGGGTGCGCTTCCGGCGCCGCGTCTCAGTTGGGCGTTTTTTCCAGACCACTCGTTTCCAGTTTGATGGTTAAGCATCCGGGCGTGCGCCGTGCAGCCAAACCTGGGCCGATCGTCCCTGTTTTGCGAAATGAGAACGTTTGGGTCATTTGTCTGCCGGAAACTGTCGAATTCTCGAAAGCAGTCCGATCAACTCCGCCTGGCGCGACGTACCGGTCTTTGCCATGACACTCTTGAGCTGCGTGCGAACTGTCTCCCTCGAAACCCCAAGTGCCCCGGCGCAGTTGCCGACGTCGCTGCCGCCTGCCAGCAGGCTCGCGACGCGCGCCTCGCTCGGGGTCAGGTCGAAGAGACCGCACAGAAGCCCAACATGCGGCGCTATCGGCGTGGTCAGGTCCGTTACCACCAGCAGGCTCGTTGCACCTGCCAGGACGTCGTGCGCCTGGCGCCGAATGGGCACGATATGGACGATCAGGGCGGGTGCATCATCGGTCGCCGGCACCGGTATGGAGCGCACGGACGAATCATCCGTGATGTGAGCGAGGGCCTGCTTCATGAGGTCGTCGGACGATGCGTGGACCAGGGAAATCCGGTCAAACGCCCTGATCTGTATCTGGCTTTCCATGATCTCCAAACGCGGGTTCGCCGATATTACGCGGCCGTTCTGGCCCAGCACGGCTCCCGGCAGGCCCAAAGCGTCCAGCGTCGCCGTGGCGGCACGAGCGCGCTGGAGGTTTAGATGTGAAGCCAGCACTCCCGCGCGCGCCAGATGCGGGCGCAGTGAATCGAGGAACGAGAGCGTTTTACGGTCGAAGGGGCCGGCCCGGGGCGAGCGGTCGAAATCGAACACGAGGAGATCCCCGTTCGGAGTGGAAACGACCGCTCCGCAAGTCCAGGCGACGCCGCCCGGCCGCAGGATCTCACGGTAGATAAGGTCGTGCTCAATTTCCTCGGCGGTCATCACGTCGAGGTCGGCCATGAACCCGAAGTACTGCGCTGCCAGGCCGCGGGCGGGGCGGACATTGTGGCGTGCATAGTCGCCCTCCACAAATTTCTGCATGAGCGGTGCGATATGCTTTGATGCCACCCAACTGCCCTGTTGAGCGGCATTGACCGCAAACAGCAGGCCCCCAAGCGAGTTTGTCGCTGTGGCGATCCTCTCGAGCGTGGTGGGCCACAGGCCAGGCACCACCGCCGCTTCATAAATCAGATCGACGAGAGCCTCTGTCCCTACCCGTTCCAAGGCGTCCTCTTACTGTCCCGGAGTTTTCGCGGGCGGCACGGCGATGCCCCGCAACAGGCCGACGAGATCGACTTGCCGGTGAAGCCCCGACTTGGCCAGCACGCCTTTCAGGTGGCTTCGCACGGTCTCGTTGGAAACGCCAAGTTCCGCCGCGACATCGGCAACGGTTGCCCCATCGCCGATTTTTTCGGCGACACGCGCCTCGGCGGGCGACAGGTCGAACAGGACCTGCAGGACGCCTGCTCCCGGAACGGCCCTGGCAACGATCGGCGTGACAACCATGATCGCTCCGCTCCGCGCGAAAATGTCGTGGGCGGCGCCTTTCACCGGCAGAAGATGGACGATCGAAGGTGGCGCGTCGGACGTCGCCGGAATGGGAATGGAACACACGATCGCGTCGTGCACATTCGCCGCGATGCCGGCGAGCGCGGTGCCCAGCAGCGCATCGGCCGCCGAATTCGTCAGCATCAGCCTGGCAGACCGGTCCTGGAACATAGCAGGGATCATGGCGTCGAGAAGCGCGTTAGCGGCCAGCACCCGCCCGTTCAGGTCCAGGACCGCGGCGGGCAGCCCCAGCGCCGCCAGCGTCGCCGCGGCGCTCTGCGCCCGTTCCATGCTCAGCCTCGACGCCAGGATCGACGCCCGCGCCAGGTGCGGCCGCAACCGGTCCAGCCGTTCGACGATGGCGTGCGAGAACGGCCCAAGTGCGAGCGCCCGCTCCGTGTGGAACATGATGATGTCGCCGCTTGGCAGGCGAACCGTGGTGGCGATCCCGCAACCGTAGCCGTTGGGAATGAGCAGGTCGGTGAAGACCGCCCTGCTGCGGATCGCCGCTTCCGTGAAGACGTCGAAATCGGTGACGAAGCCCGGCTTGCGCACGGCAAAGAGCCGGTTGGTGCGCTCGTGGCCGCTTTCGAAGGAATAGTGCTCGAGACATATGTTCTCGAAGAATGCCGACGAGCCTACCCACTTCCGCCGCTGATCGTTGCTGACGACCAGCAAGGCGTCCTTCGCTTCGGCCGCCGATGCGAATTCCTTCAGAGCCTCGCGCCAGAGCTCGGGGATCACCGAGGCCTCGTAGACACGGCTGATGAAGGCGTCGGCGTTTGCCCGGTCAGCCAAGACTTCCTCCCCTGCGCAGCGCCCCAAAGCATCATTCGCAGTCACACCCAGACAGGCAAGTTCTTTCGACCGCTCAGCACTCGATCAGGGCGCGACGGCACAGCCTTGTCAAGGTTTTACCTGTGTATGCAAAGTGCAGATGCTGCATTTACTCAAGCAATCGCCGATTCTTGCCATCTTCCAGATCGCGTCATCACCCATTTGGGTGATGCGAATTACGCGGACGAGCGTAGTCTTTTCCTGAAGGGGAGGCGGGGGTCCGGTTGCCGGCCGCGCGATCGATCGCGCGATTGCCGATGCGCGGGTTGTGCCTCCCGCATTTTGGGAAGGCGACACACATGCTTGCAGTTCTTCAGCGCCTGTTTTCGGTGCAGTATCGCGGGACGCCGCGCAACGATCTCCTCGTCACCAGTCCTTACAACGACAAGGTGGACGCCCTCGCCGGCAACGACACCGTCCGCTCCGGCAATGGCGACGACACCATCCGCGGCGGTGCCGGCAACGACCTGATCCTCGGCGGCGCAGGCACAGATACCGCCGTCTTCTCGGGCTCGGTCCACAATTACTCCTGGCGGCCGGACCCCGCGAACCCTCTCAATCCGCTCGTCGGCCTCCCGAACGACATGATCCGCATCAGCGGACGCGACGGGATCGACCGGCTGGGCGGCATCGAGATTCTGAAGTTTGACGACGCCACCATCTACCTCACCCCGGCGAACCGGGCGCCGGTGTCGGTTGCGGATGGATTTACCGTTTCGGAGGACGCCGTGCTTTCGGTTCCCGCCGCTGCCGGCGTGCTGGCCAACGACAGCGACGCTGACGGCAATGCGCTGACGGCGGTCCTCGTCTCGGGCGTCTCGCACGGGTCCTTGTCGCTCGCCGCCAACGGCTCTTTCGTCTACACGCCGGATGCAAATTTCTTCGGCGCCGACAGCTTTACCTACAAGGCCAATGACGGCACCGCCGACGGCAACACCGTCACCGTCAGCCTCACCGTCACCGCCATCAACGACGCCCCGGTCGCGGTCGCCGATAGCTACATCGTCGCCGAGGACGATACGCTGACGGTCGCGGTCGCCTCCGGCGTGCTCGTCAACGACAGCGATGCCGACGACGACGCCCTCACGGCCGTGCTGGTGGCAGACGTCGCCCATGGCTCGCTGACGCTCTCGGCGGACGGCTCCTTTGTCTACACGCCCGCCGCCGACTTCTTCGGCGCGGACAGCTT
>JAEUMA010000481.1 GCA_016793565.1 Rhizobiaceae bacterium | reverse complement strand
CGAGATGGATGCGCGTGTGCGCGAGGGCGTGGCGCTGATCTGCGAGGCGCTGGATATCGGCTTTGAGATCGAGCAGGTCGGGCATTTCGACCCGGTCACCTTCGACAAGGGCTGCGTGAAGGCGGTGCGGGATGCCGCGGACCGGCTGGGCTACACCCACCGCAACATCGTGTCGGGCGCCGGCCACGATGCGTGCTGGATCAACCGGGTGGCACCGACCGCCATGGTGTTCTGCCCCTGCGTCGACGGGCTGTCGCACAACGAGGCCGAGGAAATCTCTCCCGAATGGGCCGCCGCCGGCTGCAACGTGCTGTTCCACGCCGTGGTCGAGACGGCGGGGATCGTTGAATGAGAGGCCGAAAGCACCGATAATAGCAAGGACTGCCGACCACAGGAGGCTGCCATGGGCCGACCCAGGGAATTGAGCGACCAGGAACGAGCCGAACTGATCGCGCAAGGATTCAAGCCGGTCGAGATGTGGGTACTCGACTGGAATAGTCCGAAGGTACGTGAACAAATCGCGCGTGACTGCGAACTGATCCGTGAATCCGATCGTCGGAATGGCGAGCTTGCCTATCTGGATCAGGAAACCGCAGACCTATGGGATGACTTCCATTCATGAGGCGAGGCGATGTCGTTCTCGTCTCCGGCAAGGGTGACTACGGAAAATCTAGACCGGCAGTCATTGTCCAAGCCGATTATCTCGCGGATCGCCTTGAGAGCATCACGGTCTGCCCGCTGACGAGCGATGTCCTGAAGAATGTCTCAATCAGGATCGGCTTGGAGCCTTCCGCATCCAACGTGCTACAGTTGCCATCCGAAGTGATGGTTGACAAAATGCAGACCTATCCGCGGGCGAAAGTCTTCGGTCCGATCGGCACGCTCCTTGACTCGGATATATTGAGGCTCGATCAGGCACTGGCGTTCTTCCTGCAGCTCGACCAGGTATTCGCACCGAGTCCGCCCAGCCGGACCGGAAGTAGTTGAGGATTTTGTCATGTCCAAAGTCATCAAGAACGGCACCATCGTTACCGCCGACCGCAGCTTCAAGGGCGACGTGCTGATGCGGCACGGGATCATCGTGGCGATCGGGCCGGACCTGCACGGCGACCATGAGTTCGACGCCACCGGCTGCTACGTCATGCCGGGCGGCATCGATCCCCACACCCATCTCGAAATGCCCTTCATGGGCACCTATTCGGCCGACGATTTCGAGAGCGGCACGCGCGCGGCACTTTCGGGCGGCACGACGATGGTGGTGGATTTCTGCCTGCCGTCGCCCAACCAGTCGCTGCTCGACGCTCTCAAGATGTGGGACAACAAGACCTCGCGCGCGTCTTGCGACTTCTCCTTCCACATGGCGATCACCTGGTGGGGCGAGCAGGTGTTCAACGAGATGGCGACGGTGGTGGACAAAGGCATCACCTCGTTCAAGCACTTCATGGCCTACAAGGGCGCGCTGATGGTCAATGACGACGAGATGTACTCGTCGTTCAAGCGCTGCGCCGAACTCGGCGCACTGCCGCTGGTGCATGCCGAAAACGGCGACGTCGTCGCGCAACTCCAGCAGAAGCTGCTGGCCGAAGGCAATAACGGGCCGGAGGCGCATGCCTACTCGCGCCCGCCGGAGGTGGAGGGCGAGGCGACCAACCGCGCCATCATGATCGCCGACATGGCCGGAGCGCCGCTCTATGTCGTGCATGTGTCCTGCGAGCAGAGCCACGAGGCGATAAGGCGCGCCCGCCAGAAGGGGATTCGCGTGTTCGGCGAGCCGCTGGTGCAGCATCTCACGCTCGACGAAAGCGAATACGCCAACAAGGACTGGGACCATGCGGCGCGGCGCGTGATGAGCCCGCCCTTCCGCAACAGGCTGCACCAGGATTCGCTCTGGGCCGGGCTGCAGGCCGGCTCGCTGCAGGTCGTGGCGACCGACCACTGCGCGTTCACGACCAAGCAGAAGCGGTTCGGCGTCGGCGACTTCACCAAGATCCCGAACGGCACGGGCGGGCTGGAGGACCGGCTGCCGGTGCTGTGGACCGCCGGCGTCAACACCGGCCGACTGACGCCGAACGAATTCGTCGCCGTGACCTCCACCAACATCGCGAAGATCCTCAACATGTATCCGAAGAAGGGCGCGATCCTGGAAGGCGCCGATGCCGACGTCATCGTGTGGGATCCGAAGCGTAAGAAGACCATTTCGTCCGCGAAGCAGCAGTCGGTGATCGACTACAACGTGTTCGAGGGCTTTGAAGTGACCGGCCTGCCGCGCTTCGTGTTCACACGCGGGGAACTGGCAATCCGCGAGAACGAGGTCGACACCAGGGCGGGCCATGGCGAGTTCGTCGGCCGCGAGGCCAATCCGGCGGTCAACCGGGCGCTGTCGAAGTGGAAGGAAGTGGTGGCGCCGCGCAAGGTCGAGCGCACGGGCATCCCAGCCAGCGGGGTTTGAGGTTTCCGGCCTGACATCCTTCCTCTCGTGAAGAGCTCAGGAGCCCGCCAGCCCGTCCAGGTCCGGCAGCAGGACGACGCTTTCCTGCTCGTTGGGATCGGTGCGGGCGATGACTGCCGTGCAGGGCTGCGTGCCGAGGTTGGCGGGCAGATGCGGCACGCCGGCGGGGATGTACATCATGTCGCCGGCCTTCATGTCGGCGAACTGCTCGAGCCGCTCGCCGAACCAGGTGCGAGCCTCGCCCGACAGCACGTAGACGGCCGACTCGTGGTTCTCGTGCAGATGCGCCTTGGCGCGGGCGCCGGGCGGTATCGTCACGACGTGCATGCACAGGGCCGTCGAGCCGACCGTCTCGGCGGCGATGCCGGCAAAATAGTTCAAGCCCTGTTTGCCGGCATAGGCTTCGGCGGCGC
>JAEUMA010000459.1 GCA_016793565.1 Rhizobiaceae bacterium | reverse complement strand
ACTGGTCGGCCGGTCTTTTCGTCGACAAGCGGGCGTCGATCTACGCGCTCAAGGCGCTGACGAGAATCTTCACCGGGAAGGCCGGCGGAACGACTTCGCTGCTGTCGATCCTCGTCGGCAAGTTTTTGGGGGTCGAGCAGGTGCCGATCACCTACGAGACGCAGGACGACACGCGCCTCTTTCAGATTCCCAGGATCATCGACGGCGCCGTGACCCCGATCCCGGGCAAGGACCGCAGCGGCGGCACCGTCATCAGCAATTCGGAATACTGGATCGCGCCGGAAATCATCGTGGCGCGGTCCGACCGCAGCAAGATGCGGGCCTTCGGCCGCAACTGGAATTTCGCCGGCCGCTCGGCCGAAATCTGCAAGCTGGATTGGCGCGGCCCGTGAAACGCAGACAAGTCACCTGGCCGCAGGCGCGCGCCTTTTCCGTCCACCTGCTCACCGCCTCGGGGTCGTTCCTGGCCTTCTTGTCGCTGGTGGCGGCCAGCGAACAGCGATGGACGGCGATGTTCTGGTGGCTCGGGCTTGCGCTGTTCGTCGACGGTATCGACGGCCCGATCGCCCGCAAGCTGCAGGTCAAGGAGATTCTGCCCACATGGTCGGGCGAACTCCTGGACAACATCATCGACTACGTGACCTACGTGCTGCTGCCGGCCTTCGCGCTCTACCAGCGCGGCTTCATGGGCGAGGGGCTGTCTTTCCTGTCCGCTGCGATCATCGTGGTGACCAGCGCGATCTACTACGCCGACACCGGCATGAAGACGAAGGAGAACTTCTTCAAGGGGTTCCCGGTCGTCTGGAACATGGTCGTGTTCGCGCTTTTCGTCATAGAGCCGGGGGAGTGGGTCTCCTTCGCGGTGGTCGTCATCGCCGCGATCTTCACCTTCCTGCCGATCAATTTCCTGCATCCCGTGCGGGTGGAGCGGCTGCGCACCCTGAACCTGACCATGACGATGGTGTGGTGCGCGCTGGGAGCGGTCGCTCTAATGCAGGGTATGGAGGCGCATCCGATCGTGCGCTGGGGCATCGGTCTGAGCGGGCTGTATCTGTTCTTCATCGGATGGATCATGCAGATTTTCCCCAACCTCGGGGCCAAGAAGGTGACCGTATGAGCAAGGCGATCCGCATCCACGCCACGGGCGGTCCCGAGGTCCTGAAATACGAGGATGTCGAGGTCGGCGCTCCCGGACCGGGGCAGGTGCTCGTCCGCCACACGGCGATCGGCCTGAACTTCATCGACGCCTATTTCCGCTCCGGCCTCTATCAGGCGCCCAGCGGCCTTCCGCTCATTCCGGGCCACGAGGCTGCCGGCGTGGTTGTTGCGGTCGGCCCCGACGTCGCGTGGCCGAAGCCCGGCGACCGCGTCGCCTACAACGGGGTCATCGGCGCCTATTCCAGCGAAAGGCTGATCGCGGCCGACAAGCTGGTGGCGATTCCGGCCGGAATCGCCGACGAACAGGCCGCCGCGATGATGCTGAAGGGCATGACCGCCGAGTTCCTGCTTCTGCGCACGTTCAAGGTGAAACCCGGCGACACCGTGCTGTTTCACGCGGCCGCCGGCGGCGTGGGCACGATCTTCGGCCAGTGGGCGAAGCATCTCGGCGCCACCGTCATCGGCACGGCGAGCTCGGCGGAGAAGATTGCGCTCGCCAAGGCGCAGGGCTTCGATCATGTCATCAACTATCGCGAGAAGAATTTCGTCGCCGAAGTGCGGGAAATCACGGGCGGGGCGATGTGCGACGTCGTCTACGATTCGGTCGGCAAGGACACCTTTCCCGGTTCGCTCGACTGCCTGAAGCCGCTCGGCATGTTCGTCAGTTTCGGCCAGTCCTCGGGCCCGATCCCGCCGTTCAGCATTTCCATCCTAGCGCAGAAGGGCTCGCTGTTCGCGACGCGCCCGACGCTTTTCTCCTACATCGCCAGGCGCGAACAACTCGAAGCCTCCGCGAAGGCCTTGTTCGACGTGGTGGCGAGCGGAACGGTGAAAATCGAGGTAAACCAGAAGTATGCGCTGGCCGATGCCGCGCAGGCTCATGCCGATCTCGAGGCGCGCAAGACGACCGGGTCGACGGTCCTTATCCCATAGTATTAGGCCGGAAAGTATAGGCCCACGATTTATTGAAGCACTTTCACGACATGCCTGGCTTTGCGTTCCGCCGCGGAGCCGCCTACGATGCGCGCGGGAACAGAACGGGCGGAATCGCCCAAAATCGGGGGACGTTGTGGAGACAACCCACGGGCCATCAGGCGCGGGTCTTCTCGAAGTGCGTGGCCTGACGAAGATTTTCGGCACGCTGAAGGCCTGCGACAACATCGATCTGGACATAGCCGCCGGAGAAATCCACGCGCTGCTCGGCGAGAACGGCGCCGGCAAATCGACGCTGGTGAAGATGCTGTTCGGCTCGCTGGAGCCCTATTCGGGCACCATCTCGTGGAAGGGGCAGGCGGTAAGGATCGCCAGTCCGGGGGCGGCGCGGCGCCTTGGCATCGGCATGGTGTTCCAGCATTTCTCGCTGTTCGACAGCCTGACCGCCGCGGAGAACATCGCGCTTTCGCTGGCCGACGACACGCCGATCTTGGAGATCGCCGAGAAGGCGCGCAGCCTCTCCAAGACCTACGGCCTTCCGCTCGATCCGTTCTCGCTGGTCGGCGATCTGTCGGTCGGCGAGCGCCAGCGCATCGAGATCACGCGCTGCCTGCTGCAGGAACCGCAGCTGATCATCCTCGACGAACCGACCTCGGTGCTGACGCCGCAGGAGGCCGACAAGCTGTTCGAGACGCTGGAACGGCTGCGGGCGGAGGGCAAGTCGATCCTCTACATCTCCCACCGCCTTGAGGAGGTGAAGCGCATGTGCGACCGCGCAACCGTGCTGCGGCACGGCAAGGTGGTCGCCCATTGCGATCCGCGGCAGGAAACCGCTGCTTCGCTGGCGCGCATGATGGTCGGTAACGACGTGGCCGGCGCGACGCGGCCGGCCGCTCCGGCCGCGCTCGGCGAGGAACTGCTCGGCATCTGCGGGCTGAGCCGCAAGCCGGCGACGCCTTTCTCCATTCCGCTCAACAACATCTGGCTCAGCCTGCGCGCAGGCGAGGTGCTGGGTATCGCGGGCGTGGCAGGCAACGGCCAGGGCGAGTTCTTCGAGGCGGTGTCCGGAGAAGTGCTGCAGGACAGCGCCGACGTTATCCGCATCCGTGGCAAGGGCGTCGGCAAGACCGGCATCTCCGGCCGAAGGCTGCTCGGCGCCGCCTTCGTACCAGAGGAGCGGCTCGGCCACGGCGCGGCCCCGCGCATGCGTCTTTCCGAAAACCTGCTGCTGTCGCGGCACGCGACCGACCGCAAGGTGTTTCTCGGCACTGCGGGGGTCATCGCCAAGGCGGCAATCGGCGCGGCGACCCAGCGCATTATCGAGGTCATGGATGTGCGCAAGAGCGCGCCGGACCCCGAGGCGGCCGCGCTGTCCGGCGGCAATCTGCAGAAATTCATCATCGGCCGCGAGCTCGACCGCCAGCCTTCAGTCCTGGTGGTCAACCAGCCCACCTGGGGCGTCGATGCCGGCGCCGCCGCGCGAATCCGTCAGGCCCTGATCGAACTCGCCCGCGCCGGCGCCGCGGTGCTGGTGATCAGTCAGGATCTCGACGAATTGTTCGAGATCTCGGACGCCATCGCAGTCATGCATTCCGGCGCGCTCTCCAAGCCGATGCCGATAGCCGAGGCAACTTTGGAAAAAATCGGCCTGCTCATGGGCGGCGCCGAGCCGGGGCACGCGCATCATTCGCGCGAGGTGGCATAATGCGGATCGAACTCAGCAAGCGGCCCCAGCACTCGACGCTTTTCAGCGTCTTGTCGCCTTTCATCGCGCTGGCCCTAACGCTGGTGGCGGGCGCCATCATGTTCTCGCTGCTGGGCAAGAATCCGGGCGAGGCGCTGTATTTCTATTTCATCGACCCGCTGCGCGAGGTCTGGTCGCTGCACGAGCTGGCGGTGAAGGCCGCGCCGCTCATCCTGATCGCCGTCGGCCTGTCCATCTGCTATCTCTCCAACAACTGGAACATCGGCGCGGAAGGGCAGTTCATTGCCGGCGCCGTGCTGGGCTCCTTCATACCGGTGGTGTTTCCCGGCTTTCAAAATTGGACGGTGTTGCCGCTGATGCTGATCATGGGCATGGCGGGCGGCGCGGCCTACGCGGCCGTGCCGGCCTATCTGAAGGTGCGTTTCAATACCAACGAGATCCTGACCAGCCTGATGCTGGTCTACGTCGCGCAGCTCTTCAACGACTGGCTGGTCCGCGGCATCTGGCGCAATCCCGAGGGCATGAGCTTTCCGGGCACCGCGCCCTTCCACGAATATGCGGTGCTGCCGGCGATCTGGCCCGACGCGGGCAGGGCGCATTGGGGGATCGTGTTCGCGCTGGTCGCCGCCGTCGTGGCCTGGTTCATGCTGTCCAAGACCCTGCGCGGCTTCGAGGTCAAGGTGCTCGGCCAAAGCCCGCGCGCCGGCCGCTTCGCCGGCTTTTCGTCGTCGCGTATGGTGTTCTTCGCCTTCATCGTCTCCGGCGCGCTGGCCGGGCTCGCCGGCATCTGCGAGGTTTCCGGCGCGGTCGGCCATCTCAACGAAAAGCTCTCGATCGGCTACGGTTTCACCGCCATAATCGTGGCGTTCCTCGGACGGCTCAATCCGCTGGGCATTGTGGCGGCGGGCATCATCCTGGCCCTGACCTATCTCGGTGGCGAGGCGGCGCAGATATCGATCGGCGTCTCCGACAAGGTCGTGCGCGCCTTCCAGGGCATGCTGCTGTTCTTCGTGCTCGCCTGCGACACGCTGATTCACTACCGCATCCGGCTGGTCTCGGCGCTGCCGCGATCGAAGACGGCGGAGGCCTGAGCGATGGGCGTAATCGAAGCCATATTGCTGACGATCGCCACCGCAGCGACTCCGCTGCTGATCGCCGCGATCGGCGAACTCGTCGTAGAGCGCTCCGGCGTGCTCAATCTCGGCGTCGAGGGCATGATGATCATGGGCGCGGTCACCGGCTTCGGCGTCGCGCTGCTCACCGGCTCGCCCTGGCTCGGAATGCTCGGCGGCATAGTCGTGGGCGCCCTGTTTTCGCTGCTGTTCGGCTTCCTGACGCTGACGCTGGTGACCAATCAGGTCGCCACTGGCCTCGCGCTGACCCTGTTGGGGCTCGGCCTGTCCGGAATGCTGGGCGAAAGCTTCGTCGGCCAGCCCGGCATCCGGCTGCCCAACCTGCACATTCCCGTACTGTCGGATCTACCGTTCGTCGGGGGCCTGATTTTCGGCCAGGATCCGATCTTCTACGTTTCGATCGCGCTGACGGCCGGCGTGGCCTGGTTCCTGTTCTACACGCATGCCGGCCTGACGCTCCGCTCGGTCGGCGACAACCACGCTTCGGCGCACGCGCTCGGCATCAACGTCATCGGCATCCGCTACCTCGCCGTGATGTTCGGCGGCGCCTGCGCGGGGCTGGCAGGGGCCTATCTCTCGGTCGTCTACACGCCGCAATGGGTGGAGAACATGACCGCCGGACGCGGCTGGATCGCGCTCGCCCTTGTGGTGTTCGCGTCGTGGCGGCCGTGGCGGGTGCTGGCGGGCGCATACCTCTTCGGCGCCGTGACGATCGGCCAGCTGCATGCCCAGGCTCTCGGCCTCGGCATACCTTCCCAACTACTTTCTTCACTGCCCTATCTGGCGACCGTGGTGGTGCTTGTCCTAATCTCGCAGAACAAGCGACTGACCATGGTCAACACACCGGCCTCTCTGGGGCGGCCGTTTGTGCCGGATCGCTGACAACGAGAAAACGGGATCACGCCCCACGGCAACATCAATGAGGACGAAACAACCATGAAGAAGACACTTCTCTCTCTCGCGGCGGCCGCCGCCGTGATGTCGTTCGGCACGATGGCCGCCGAGGCCAAGGTCAAGGCCTGCTTCATCTATGTCGGCCCGATCGGCGACTTCGGATGGTCCTACCAGCACCATCAGGGCGCGCTGGAGGCCCAGAAGCAGCTCGGCGAGGACAATGTCGAACTGGCCTATCTCGAAAGCGTACCGGAGGGCGCCGATGCAGAGCGTGCGCTGGAGCGCTTCGCGCGCTCCGGATGCAACATCATCTTCACCACCTCGTTCGGCTACATGGACGCAACCAACAAGGTCGCGGGCAAGTTCCCGGACGTGAAGTTCGAGCATGCCACCGGCTACAAGCGTGAGCATCCGAACGTCTCGACCTACAATTCCAAGTTCCACGAAGGCCGGTATGTGCAGGGCGTGATTGCAGCTAAGATGTCGAAGGCGGGCGTCGCCGGATACATCGCGTCGTTCCCGATCCCTGAAGTGGTGCTCGGCATCAACGCTTTTATGCTGGGCGCGCAGTCGGTCAATCCCGACTTCAAGCTGAAGGTCGTGTGGGCGAACACCTGGTTCGACCCGGGCAAGGAAGCCGACGCCGCCAAGGCGCTGATCGACCAGG
This sequence comes from Rhizobiaceae bacterium, assembly GCA_016793565.1. Classification (GTDB taxonomy): domain Bacteria; phylum Pseudomonadota; class Alphaproteobacteria; order Rhizobiales; family Rhizobiaceae; genus JAEUMA01. The sequence continues at coordinate 6,892 of JAEUMA010000459.1, read as the reverse complement.
GCGCAGACATCATTACTCAGCACACCGATTCGACCGCGGCGATGCAAGTGGCAGCCGAGCGTGGGGTGAAGGCGTTCGGCCAGGCTTCCGACATGATCAAGTTCGGTCCGGATACACAGCTCACTTCGATCGTCGACAATTGGGGACCGTACTACGCCAAGCGTATAAAGGCCGTGATGGACGGCAATTGGGAGCAGTCGGACGTGTGGGGCGGCATGGCTGACGGCCATGTCGTGATGGCGCCCTACACCAACATGCCGGACGACGTGAAGAAGGCGGCCGAAGACACCCAGGCCAAGATCACCGGCGGCTTCAGTCCGTTCACCGGCCCGATCAACAAGCAGGACGGCACCGAATGGCTGAAGGCCGGCGAGGTCGCCGACAACGGCGTGCTGCTCGGCCTGAACTTCTACGTCAAGGGCGTGGACGACAAGCTGCCGCAGTAAGCCGGCAAACGGTACGAATGAGAAGGGCGCTGGAGTACGGCGCCCTTTTTCGTTGTGGGATCGCGGCTGCTTTATTCAGCCGGAATGCCGGCCCGTTGGCGGGGCCAAGGCAGTCGTGCCGCCAGGCTGTCGGCGATCGGACCGAAGGTCGACACGATCCAGCGGCGCGCCGGGCGCTCGATGATGCGCCACACCATCCACGAGAAGATGAACATCGCCACGGAGGTGACGATCATCGCCGGCCATTTGCCGATCATTGGTCGCATCCAGTCGATCGCCACATAGCCGGCGTTCTGGTGGAGCAGGTAAAGCGGATAGGTGATGGCGCCCAGCATGAAGATGAACGGTGTCGGCCGCACCGCGTCGCGAAACACCACGGCGCCGATCAGCAGAAGGTAGATCACGACGTTGGCGATCATCAGGCCCCAGAAGGGGATCGACACGCCGTAGTGCGTCTGCTGGTAGTCCTGACCGATCAGCAGATAGTTGCTCGACAACAGGAACGCGGTGGCGAGCAGCATCAGCGCTTCCGGCGAGCGGCCCTTCGACGCGATGTGATGGATGAGAACGCCGGATGCGAACAGCGGGCCGTATTCGGTCAGGAACAGGAGCTTCAGCGGATAGCTGCCGATGAAGAACTCGTTGATCACCGACAGCCCCAGCCAGACGGTGATGATCTGCAGCTTGTACCGGCTGAACACTCCGACGGCGAGCGCGAGCGCGACCCAGCCGTAGAAGATCAATTCCATCACGATCGACCAGTAGACGCCGTCGACGAACTTTTCTCCCGCCACCGGGGAAAAGATCAGAAGATTCGCAAAGAGCTGGCGGACGGAGACCGGGAAGACCTGATGCGGCCACACGGCCAGAACGATCCAGGTGATGACCATGCAGGCGAGGAAACCGGGATAGAGGCGGGCGAAGCGCGCCACCGCGAAGGTCTGCCAGTCGCGCCCCTCCGCCGACCACGCGATCACGAAGCCGCTGATCAGGAAGAAGAGATTGACGCCGAGATAGCCGTAGATCGCCACCGGCTCGACCTCGGGATAGCCCTCGCCGAGATAATTGTCGCCCAGTCCGCCCCGGAAAAGATAGTGGAAGAACAGGACGGCGACCGCCGCGACGAGCCGGAGCAAGTCCAGCGTGGCTATGCGATCGAAACTGCTGCTCGGAGCGACCATGGATCCAGCCCTGCCCAGATAAGAGAGGCGGAGTTTAGATCATGTGGTCGACGCGATGCGTTAACCGCTTTGGTAAACAAGTGGTTATGGTAAACTTCGACGCAATTACGCGGCAAATCCGTGCAGGTCGTAGGCGTCGGCGCTTTCGATCTTCACGGTGATGACTTCACCGGTGCGCAGCGGGCGCCGAGAGGTGACATGGACCACGCCGTCGATCTCCGGCGCGTCGTATTTGGTGCGTCCCTTAGCCGACATACCGTCCGACTGGTCGATGATGACCGGCAGTCGCTTGCCCACCTTCTTCTTCAATTGAGCGGCGGAAATCTTCTGCTGCCGTTCCATGAAGCGGCGGAACCGTGATTCTTTGATCTCGTCCGCCACCTGCGGCAGGCCCATGTCGTTGGAGCGAGCACCCTTCACCGGCTCGTATTTGAAACAGCCGGCGCGGTCGATGCGGGCCTCGTCCAGCCAGTCGAGCAGCAGCTGGAAATCCTCTTCCGTCTCGCCGGGAAAGCCGACGATGAATGTCGAGCGCACGGCGAGGTCAGGGCTGATCTCGCGCCAGCCGCGGATGCGCTCCAGCGTCTTTTCGTTGTGCGCGGGACGACGCATGTTCTTCAGCACTTGCGGGGAGGCGTGTTGGAAGGGGATGTCGAGATAGGGCAGCACCTTGCCCTCCGCCATCAGCGGAATGACCTCTCCGACGTGCGGATAGGGATAGACGTAATGCAGCCGTACCCAGATGCCCATCTCGCCGAGTTCCCGCGCGAGATCGAGGAACTTGGTACGAATCTCGCGGTCCTTCCACTGGCCCGCCTGATACTTCAGGTCGACGCCATAGGCGCTGGTGTCCTGTGAGATCACCAGCAGTTCCTTGACCCCAGCCTTGGCCAGTCGCTCCGCCTCGCGCAGCACGTCGACTACCGGCCGCGACACCAGATCGCCCCGCAACGCGGGGATGATGCAGAAGCTGCAGCGGTTGTTGCAACCTTCGGAGATCTTCAGATAGGCATAGTGCCGCGGAGTGAGCTTGATGCCTTGCGGCGGAACGAGATCCTGGAACGGATCGTGGACCGGCGGCGCCGCCTCGTGCACGGCCGACATGACGCTTTCATAGGCCTGCGGACCTGTGATCGCCAGCACGTTGGGATGTTTGGCGCGGATCACGTCAGGCTCGGCGCCAAGGCAGCCGGTGACGATGACCCGGCCGTTTTCGGCCAGCGCCGAGCCGATGGCGTTGAGCGACTCGTCGCGCGCGGAGTCCAGGAAGCCGCAGGTATTGACGACGACGAGATCGGCGCCGTCGTGGTTGCGGGCGATCTCGTAGCCCTCGGCGCGCAGCCGCGTCAGGATTCGTTCCGAATCGACCAGCGCCTTCGGGCAACCGAGGCTCACAAAGCTGACGCGCGGCGCGTTCATTCAGGCAACCCCGCCGCCGAAGAGGTAGGGCCAGACCTCAACCGCGCCGCGATAGATCATGTCGAGCGCCACGTAGAGAATGATCGCCAGGCCGATATAGGCGATCCAGGGATAGCGGTTCAGCAGGCGGGCGATGAAACTTGCCGCAATGCCCATCAGCGCGATCGACAGGATCAGGCCGATCACCAGCACGGTGGGGTGGTCGCGCGCGGCTCCTGCCACGGCCAGCACGTTGTCGAGCGACATCGAAACGTCGGCGATGACGATCTGCCAGGCCGCCTGCGCGAATGTCTTGCGCGGCGCCTTGCCGGCAACTGTGCCGTCGGCGTCGAGATCGGCATTGGCAAGGGCTTCCGCGGAAGCCTGTTGATGAGCATGCGGCGTACGCAATTCTCGCCACATCTTCCAGCAGACCCACAGAAGCAGGATGCCGCCGACCAGCAGCAGTCCCAGGATCTGCAGCAATTGCAAGGCGATGATGGCAAACAGGATCCGCAGCACCGTCGCTGCGAGGATACCGATCAGGATCGCCTTCTTGCGTTGATCCGCCGGCAGCCCGGCCGCCGCCATGCCAATCACGATGGCGTTATCCCCAGCCAGCACCAGATCGATCGCGATGACCTGGAGAAGCGCGGACAAGCCGGCGGCCGTGAAGATCTCCATGCGGAGGCGGTTCCTTGTGTGAGCGAGACGCCGTAACGCGCTCAAAGATTGGCGTCAAGGCGCGCAGGGTCAAGGTTGCGAGGCATGGAACAAAAGAGCAAAATGAACGTTTCAGGCGGCAAGTTCAACGAAATGAATGGGGTCGGCTATGTCTTTTGGTTTTCGCGGGTGGCATGCGGATGAAGACGACATCGAGGTACGTCTGCGCCAGTTGCGCAAGGAAGTGTCGGCGCTGAGCCGCGCGGTCACCCGGCGAGGCGAACGCGGACTGGACGACACGCGGGAAGCCCTGTCGGAGGTGGTATCCGATCTATCGGATCGTGTCAGCGACATGCTTCCCGAAGTGCGCAGACGCGCGCGCGCCATCGAGCACTCGGCACGCGAGCATCCGGCGGCCATTGCGGTTGCCGGTATGCTGGTGGTCGGTCTTGCGTTGACGCTTCTCGTCCGTCGCCGATAGGCTTTGCCGCCGCCGCTCGCCGGCCACTGGCCAAACATCGAATCCCTTGGCACATATGCCTGAAACAGGAGGGATCGGATGGCCACGCATCGCCGCACGGGCAGTCACTTGCTCACTTGGGCCGAGGTCGCGCCTCGGCTTGTCGACGTGGCGACCGGCCGCAGACCCGCCGACCTCGTCGTGCGCAACGGCCGCTGGGTCAACGTTCATTCCGGCGAGATCATAGACGGCATCGACCTGGCCGTAAGCGGTGGGCGGTTTGCCTATTGCGGGCGGGACGCCTCTCACGCCATCGGGCCAGACACAGTCGTCGTGGACGCCGCGGGCCGCTACCTCGTGCCCGGCCTGTGCGACGCGCACATGCATGTCGAAAGCGGCATGGTGACGGTGACGGAGTTCTGTCGCGCCGTGATCCCGCACGGTACGACGTCGATGTTCATCGATCCGCACGAGATCGCCAACGTCCTTGGCCTGCCGGGCGTGCGCCTGATGCACGACGAGGCGATGGCCATGCCGGTGAACGTCCATGTCCAGATGCCGTCCTGCGTGCCGTCCGCGCCCGGCCTTGAGACGCCGGGCGCGACGCTCGGCGTGGCCGACGTGGCGGAAGCCATGCAGTGGCCCAACATCATCGGCCTCGGCGAAGTCATGAACTTTCCCGGCGTCATCGCCAACGATCCGCTGATGGTGGGCGAGATCGCCGAAACGGCCAAGGCCGGCAAGACCATCGGCGGCCACTACGCATCGCCGGATCTCGGCCTGCCATTCCACGGTTATGTCGCGGGCGGGCCCCAAGACGACCACGAGGGCACCCGCCCGGAAGACGTGGTGGCGCGCGTGCGCCAGGGCATGAAGGCGATGTTGCGCCTAGGCTCGGCCTGGTACGACGTCGCCAGCCAGATCCGCGCGGTGACCGAGCAGGGCATCGATCCCCGTCACGTCATTCTGTGCACGGACGACAGCCACTCCGGAACGCTGGTTCAGGAGGGGCACATGGATCGCGTGTTGCGCCACGCCATCGCACAGGGCCTGCGGCCGGTGACCGCGATCCAGATGGCGACCCTCAACACCGCCGAGCATTTCGGCCTGGAACGCGAGATCGGCTCGATCGCGCCGGGTCGCCGCGCCGATTTCCTGATCGTGTCCAACCTGCCGGAACTCGTGATCGACGAGGTCTACGCGCGCGGTGTTCGTGTCGCCGCGGCCGGCAAGCTGGAGATCGACATTCCGGCCTACGACTATCCCGACGAGTGCCGGAACACAGTCCATCTCGGCAAGCCGCTGAGCGCCGGCGATTTCGACATCGCCGCGCCGGCAGGCGCCAACACGGCTCGCGTGCGCGTCATCGGCGTGATCGAAAACCAGGCGCCGACCAAGGCGCTGGAGGCCGATCTGCCGGTCGAGGACGGGCTGGTCGGGATGGACCGCCGCAACGACGTCTGCCAGATCGCTCTGGTCGAGCGTCACCGCGGCACAGGCGGTGTTACCAATGCTTTCGTCTCCGGCTTCCGCTATGTCGAGGACTGTGCGATCGCCTCGACCGTGGCGCATGACAGCCACCACATGATCGTGGTCGGCACCAACAAGCAGGACATGGCGCTGGCCGCGAACCGCCTCGCCGAGGTCGGCGGCGGCGTCGTGCTGTTTTCGAAGGGCAGGGAACTCGCGCTGGTGGAGATGCCGATCGCCGGGCTGATGTCGGATGAGCGCGCGGAGATCGTCGCGGAGAAGGCGGCCAGGCTTACGAAGGCCATGCGCGACATGGGCTGCACGCTGAACAACGCCTATATGCAGCACTCGTTGCTGGCGCTGGTGGTGATCCCCGAACTGCGGATTTCCGACCTCGGTCTTGTCGACGTCACCACCTTCCAGAAGGTCGATCTGTTCGTCTGAACTACCGATCGCCCACCACGACGCTGAGCACGCGGAAGGGCGTGGTCACCACGATCTCGGCGGCTGAGGTCAGCGTGTCGCCGACGCCGCGGGTGAGGCCCGCGATCGCGTCGGTAAGGTCAGTGGCGGCGCCGTCTTCGGTCAGCCTTGCGCCGAGCAGTTCCACGATGACGGGATTGTCCGCGAAACGGCTGTGGTTGAGGCGATCGCCTGCCGAGACGTTCGAGAGGTCGACCACCACGAGGCCGAGATCGGCTAGATCCCCGGCATAATAGCCGTCGCCGACCCGAGACCTGCCGCCGGCGACGATCCTGGAAATGCGCAGAGCCCGGTCGTCGCTGGAGGTCAGCACCAGAAACGGCTCCTTGGGTTTGCCGTAGCGCCGCATCTGCGACTTGAAGACGTCGACGTCGATGTCCGGGGATGCCAGCACAACGTCGCCGAGACGGCCGCTCAGCGTACGGTCGCCGCCGATCGCCAGTTGCCGCAGCGTCTCCATCGCGACCCAGGTGCCGAGCGAATGCGCCACGATGTCGACCCGCGTAGCGCCCGCGTCGACGACGGTGCGCAGCGTCTCCTCGAGCGCGTCGCGCGCCGCCGTGGCGCTGTTGGTATCGTAGATGTAGTCGGCGGTACGGCCGGCCGAAGCCCAGGAGAACAGCACCGGCGTTCCCTCGTAGCCGGCATCGTGCACGATCTGCGTCATGCGGTAGACCGCGCTGTCGAACGAATTCCGGTACCCGTGCACGAAGACCATCGCCCGGCCGCCGTTCCTGGCGATTTCGCGGCGAAGCTGGTCTTCGAAAGATGGCCGGCCCTGAAGAAGCTCC
>JAEUMA010000441.1 GCA_016793565.1 Rhizobiaceae bacterium | reverse complement strand
GGCCGGCGTTGCCGCCTTGTCGCTGCCGGTGTCCGGCCCTGTAGCCTCGGTTCGCTCGGCGACGGCTTCGGCCGTACCCGACTGGTCGACCTGCTGCGACCAGAAATCCGGGGCGAACGGATCGCGATAGGATTCGCCGCCGGATGCGCCGGTGGCCGGCCCCGAGGTCTGAACGCCACCGTCGCCCTTGGCGCTGATGTTCTGGCGCTGGCCGGTATCGGCCGCGATCTCCGCCAGCACGGCATAGGGGTCGGCGAAGAGATGGTCGTCGGAATACTCCTTGTGATCCATCGATTCGGCGGCACTCTGGTTTTCCGACGGTCCGCTGTTGGCGGCGCCGTCGGTGCCGGTCTTGGCCTCTGACTCTTGCTGATCGTCAGCGGTCATGCCCGCGGCATTGGGGCCGTCGCCGATATCCTCCAGTCCCTTGCGGCTGGAGTTGCGGTCGATCAGCTTGACCGGGTTGAAATAGCTCGCCACCGCGGCCTTGGTTTGCTCGTTGGCGGCGTTGATCAGCCACATGACCAGGAAGAAGCACATCATGGCGGTCATGAAGTCCGCGAAGGCGATCTTCCAGACGCCGCCATGGTGGTCGTCGTGATCGTCGTGGCTGCCGTGGCGCACGATGATGATCTCGTGCTTGTGCTCGGCGGAATCGGTGGCGCTCATTGCAGCATCTCCGCCAGACCCGACGACCATTCGCCAAGCCGCGTCTCATAAAGCCGGTCGTCGATAGCGACGGTGAGGTCGAAGCCGTCCCGTTCCTCGAAGCGGATCGCCCCGGCTCGCTCGCCGAGCTGGCCGGCCAGCCGCTCGAACAGTGGGCGCGGACCGCGCACCTGCAGGCGGATGGCGTCGTCGTCTTCCAGAGCCGTGGCGATCGCCTGGGCGAGACTGGCCAGCGTGCGGCGGGTGAGGTCTTCCGTCAGCACGGGCGCAAGCAGGCGGGCAACCGTGTCGGTGGTGAGATTGGCCAGGTGCTGTCCGGTCTCCGCGAGGGCAGCGCCGATCTTGATACCTGCCTCGTCGCCCATCGTCCTGACGGCTTCGGCGAGTTCGTCGTCGTGGCGGGCTCGCATGGCGGCAATTTCCGCCTCATGCTCTGCGCGCAGCTCTATTCTCAGGGCATCCTCGGCGCGGCGTACGGCTTCCGCGATCATGTCGCTGGGGTCGAACGGCGCGGGTGGCGGGGGCGGCGCCGCGATGACCGAAAGAACTTCCGGCTGGACCTCCGTCAGTTCGGCATCGACACGGAGGCCGAAATCCGTGAGGGCGTCGGCCAGCCTGATGCGGCCCATCAAGCTGCCTCCGGGTGAGCCCATTTCCGAAGGATCTGGGCGGTGCGCTCCTCGTTGAGGTCGACCATGCGGGCCAGGCGCTCCTGCGGCGCGGGCTTGATCTTCTGGCGCAGGTCATCGAGCGGATTGGACGTGACGACGCCGGGCAGGGCGCCGACCACCGCCGGATCGGACATGCCGTCGGGGGTCGGCAGGGAGCGCTGCACCTCGTCGAAAGAAGGGCCGTCCTTGGCGTCACCGCGCGTCATCGCAGAGACCATGGGGCGCAGGCCGAAGAAGACGACCAGGAATACCACGACGATGAAGGCGGCCGCGTTGATGAGCGTGCCCACATAAGCGCCGAGGCGTTCAAGGATTCCAGGCTTCTCGATCTCGACGCCGTCGAGGCCGTCGACGAATTCCACTGCCGAGACGCTGAGCAGGTCGCCTCGCGTCTCGTTGAGGCCGGTCGCGGAGGCCACCACCTTCTGGATCTCGGCAACGCGCTCGGCGATCTTTTCGGGAGTGGCTCCCTCGCCGAGAATCTCGGCCAGGCGCTTCTGGTTGACCACCACGGCGATGGACATCTTGGTTACGGTGTAGCCGTTGCTGGTGGTGGCGACCTTCTTGGAGTTGATCTCGTAATTGGTGATCTCCTCCTTGCGCTCGTTCTGCTCCGAGGAGGTGGGGCCCTCACCCGGAGCGGCGTCGGCCTCGGGCAGGTTCTGCTCGACCGTCGTCGGGGTTGCGGCCGTGCTCTGGTTGTTGTTCTCGCTCGACTTGATGACCTGGATGGAGCGCTCGACCCGGGACTCCGGATCGAAGATGGTCTCCTCGGTCTGGCGCACGTCGGTGTTGACGTCGGCCTTGACGCTGGCGCGGAAATTGTCGGGGCCGAGATAGGCCGACAGAGCGCGGCGGATATTGTCTTCGATCTGCGTCTCGACGGTGCGCTCGACCGTCAGCGAGCGCGTCGCGGAAGTATTCGTTGGATCGTCGCCGGCAGCCAGCAGCGTGCCGCTGGAATCGAGCACGGTCACCTTGTCGGCCGAGAGGCCCGGCACCGCCGCGGCGACCATCTGGCGGATCGCCATGGCGCTCTTCTCGGCGTCCATGCTGGATGTGCGGATGACGACCGAGGCGGAAGGCTGCTGCTCCTCGCGGCGGAAGTTGGCGCGTTCCGGCAGCACTATGTGCACGCGTGCCGCCTTGATGCCGGCGATCGACTGGATCGTTCGGGCGATCTCGCCCTCAAGCGCGCGTACCCGGGTGACCTGCTGCATGAAGGATGTCAGGCCCAGCGAGCCGACATTGTCGAACAGCTCGTAGCCGGCATTCGTGCTGGTTGGCAGCCCCTTCTCGGCGAGCAGCATGCGCGCATTGGCCGTCTGCCCGGCGGGCACCATAACGGTGGTTCCGTCGGAGGCTACGTCGAAGCCGATGCCCGCTTCGGACAGCACCATGCCGATCTGGTTGATGTCGCCGCGCTCGAGGCCGACATAGAGCGTCTCGTAGGCCGGCTTGTTCAGATAGATGGAGGCGATCACGATGATCGCCATGACTGCGGCGGTGACACCCCCCATCAGGGCCAGGCGCTTGGGGCCAAAGCTGCGGAGATTGGCTACGACGCTTTGAAGCTGCTCCGGCACGAACCCGTTACCCCCGCGATATGCCTGTACGACCGTATTGGGCGAAGCTTGCGCGAAAATGGCTCCGGACCGCCTTCAGCGAAGGGACGGTCCGGGAAAAGTTAATGAAATCCTGCTATTTAGCTCCCTCAACCCTTGAAGAGCGAGAGAATGCTCTGGGCGTTGGAGTTGGCGATGGAAAGCGACTGGATGCCGAGCTGCTGCTGGACCTGCAGCGCTTGGAGGCGGGTCGATTCCTTGTTCATGTCGGCATCGACCAGCTGGCCGACGCCGCGGTCGATCGAGTCCATCAGGCTCTGCGTGAAAGTCTTCTGAAGGTCGATGCGGCTCTTCGCCGTGCCGAGGATGGTGGCCGCATCGGTCATCTCCTCGATGGTGACGTCCGCGACCTTCAGCATTTCCTGGATCTGGCTGTCGTTGAAGCCGACCACGCTCATT
>JAEUMA010000404.1 GCA_016793565.1 Rhizobiaceae bacterium | reverse complement strand
AACGCCAACCTGCCGGCCGAATATCGCGACCCTGACGGTGAGTGGTTCGGGCTGACCAAGCGTGGCCGGGTTGTCTATGCCTCTAAGGAGCGCGTCGGCGACGACCCCATCACCTACGCCAGCCTGGCTGACCCGAAGTGGAAGGGCAAGATCTGCATCCGCTCCGGTCAGCACGACTACAATCTGGCGCTGATCTCGGCTGCCATCGCCCATTGGGGCGAGGAGAAGACCGAGGAGTGGCTGAAGGGCGTCAAGGCCAATCTTGCGCGCAAGCCGGACGGCGGCGATCGCGACCAGGCGAAGGCCATCGCCGCCGGCGAATGCGATATCGCTCTCGGGAACACCTATTATGTCGGGCTGATGCAGAACAACGAGAAGGAGCCGGAGCAGAAGGAGTGGGCATCCGCCATCAAGGTGGTGTTCCCGACCTTCGAGAACGGCGGCACCCACGTCAACATTTCCGGGGTGGCGCTGGCCAAAAACGCGCCGAACAAGGACAATGCGGTCAAGCTGATCGAATTCCTTTCCAGCCACAAGGCGCAGCAGATCTACGCCGAGCAGGTCTACGAATATCCGGTCGAGCCCGGCCTGGAGCCGTCGGCCACCGTGAAGGCTTTCGGCACGCTGAACGCCGACACGCTGCCGCTGGCCGACATTGCCAAGAACCGTAAGCTCGCCTCCGAGATGGTCGACCGCGTCGGCCTCGACGATGGTCCAAACAGCTGATCTCGGCAGAGGATAAGGCTATTGAAGGCCGGACCGCATAGGTCCGGCCGATTCTGTTGAGAGGGGCGGCTCTCCATCGTGGGCAATGCCAGCCATGCTGAGGCCTTGACGGCCGCGATCGGGGCGCCTCCGCTGGTGAAGCGGCCGCGCCACCCGCTGGTCATCGCGTCGACGCTGCTGATTTGCCTCGTTGTCCTGCTGCCAGTCCTGACGCTCGCCGGGATCGCCCTTGGCGGAAGCGGCGAAGATTGGCCGCATCTGGCGAGAAACGTTCTTCCCGGCGCCCTGGCCACGACAGCCTATCTTCTTTTGCTCACGGCGGCGGCCGCGTCGCTATTGGGAGTTACCGCAGCCTGGCTGGTCGTCGGATACGACTTTCCGGCCAGGCGCACCCTGTCCTGGGCGCTTGTCCTGCCGCTCGCCGTGCCGCCCTATCTCGCAGCCTACGCTTTCGCCGAGTTCTTCCACTTCACCGGGCCGGTACAGTCCGCTGTCCGCGCCGTCTTCGGCTTCGCGAGGCCTGCCGACTACTGGTTCCCCGACATCCGTTCCACGCCCGGCGCCGCCTTCGTGATGAGCATGGTGCTCTACCCTTACGTCTATCTGACCGCGCGCGTGGTATTCATCATGCAGGGACGCAACATCGCCGACGTCGCCCGCACGCTGGGCGCACGTCCGGCCAAGGTGTTCTGGCGCATTTTGCTGCCCGTCGCGCGCCCGGCCATCGTGGCCGGCGTCGCCCTGGTCCTGATGGAGACCATCAACGATATCGGCGCATCGGAGTTTCTGGGCGTCAGGACGCTGACTTTTGCCGTGTTCACGACCTGGCTCAATCGCAGCAGCCTGGAAGGTGCCGCGCAACTCGCCATGCTTATCCTGCTTCTGGTGTTCGCACTGCTGCTGCTGGAGCATTGGGCCCGCCGCCGGCAGCGCTTCCACAATGCCAGGGCCACGCAGTTGCGAGCACGGCCGCCGCGCACGGTCCTGACCGGCGTCCGCGCCTGTGCCGTCATGGGTCTGGTCGGCGCGCCCGTATTGTTCGGTTTCGGCATTCCGCTGGTGATCTTCGGGCGCTATGCCGGCCGGCGGCTGGATATGCTGCTGACGCCAGAGCTCGCCAAGGCTTTCCTCACCAGCGTCATGGTGGCCGCTGTCAGCGCCGTCGTCACCGTGGCGCTGGCGCTGGTCCTGATCAATGCGGTGAGGCTCTCGCGATCGCCGCTGGTTCGGGCAGGCGTCCGGCTGGCATCGCTGGGCTACGCTCTGCCGGGCACGATCCTCGGGCTCGGACTGTTGTTCTCGCTCACGCGAATTGACAACGGAATCGACGCCGTCGTGCGCAGCGCCTTCGGCAAGGGCACAGGGCTTCTGCTCACCGGCTCGATCGCGGCCATCGTGCTTGCGTGCACCATCCGCTTCCTGGCGCTCGCCGAAGGGGCGGTACGATCCGGCCTGGAGAAGCTGCCGCCCAATCTCGACGAGGCGGCGCGCAGCCTCGGCCATTCTCCCGCCCGCAGCGCTGCATTCGTGCTTTTGCCGCTGCTGCGGCCGGCCATCCTGACGGCGCTGGTGCTGGTGTTCGTCGATTCGGTGAAGGAACTGTCCGCCACGATCCTGCTGCGGCCTTTCGGCTTCAACACCCTGGCCACTCTCGTCTACGAGAACGCCTCGCGCGGCGTGGTGGAGGACGGGGCGCTCGCTGCGCTGCTCATCATCGCGACAGCGGTCGTGCCCATCCTTCTGCTTTCGCGGGCGCTGGCCCACGACGGCTCGGCTTCGCTGTAAGCAGGAAAAGAAAAATGGCGCCCCAGGGACGCCATAAAAGTGAATTCTGCTGTGACAACGGGGGCTTGAGCGAAAGAGTTCCGGGCTGGCCGGAGACGGGATTTCTCCCTCAAGTTATCCGCGACTATCGACCTCGAACCTTAACAATTCCTTGCCGGTAACCGAAAAACTTTACCAACCGCTACCACTCCTGAAATCGCGGTAAATACGCCGGCAATCCTTTGTTTACCCTGAACCGCTCTCCCCTCAGGCGCGCAGCTCGGGGAGGTCGCGATAGAGGTCCAGCGCCTCGGGATTGGCGAGCGCTTCCTTGTTCTTGACGGGACGCCCGTGGACGACTTCACGGACGGCGAGTTCGGTGATCTTGCCGGATTTGGTGCGCGGGATGTCGGCGACCGGGATGATCTTGGCCGGCACATGGCGAGGGCTGGCGCCGCTGCGGATCTTGGCCTTGATGCGTTTGTCCAGGTCGGCGTCCAGCTTGACCGAAGGCGCCAGCCTGACGAACAGCACGACGCGCACGTCGCCGTCGAAATCCTGGCCGATGCAGAGCGCTTCGGCGATCTCAGGCAACTGCTCCACCTGGTTGTAGATCTCGGCGGTGCCGATGCGCACGCCGCCGGGATTGAGCGTCGCATCCGAACGGCCGTGGATGATCATGCCGCCATGGTCTGTCCACTCGGCGAAATCGCCGTGACACCAGACGTTGTCGAAGCGGTCGAAATAGGCAGCGTGGTATTTCTTGCCGTCTGGATCGTTCCAGAACCCGACCGGCATCGACGGAAAGGCCCGCGTGCACACGAGTTCGCCCTTTTCCTGGCGGATGGGCCGGCCGTTGTCGTCCCACACGTCGACCGCCATGCCGAGGCCGGCGGCCTGGATTTCGCCCATCCAGACCGGCAGCGTCGGCACGCCCAGCACGAAGCAGCTGACGATGTCCGTCCCGCCGGATATCGAAGCCAGATGAACGTCCGTCTTGATCGCACGATACACGAAAACAAAGTCCTCGGGCGACAAGGGAGAACCGGTGGACGACAGCGTGCGCATCTCGGAAAGATCGTGTGTTTCGATCGGCTTGAGGCCCGCCTTGCGCACGGAATCGATGAATTTGGCCGAGGTGCCGAAATAGGTCATCTTTTCGGCCTGGGCGAAGTCGAACAGCGCGTTGCCGTCGGGATAGAAAGGTGAGCCGTCGTAGAGCAGCAGCGTAGCGCCGCTGGCCAGCCCGCTCACCAGCCAGTTCCACATCATCCAGCCGCAGGTGGTGAAGTAGAAGAAGCGATCGTCCTCGCGCAGGTCGGCGTGCAGCCGGTGCTCCTTCACATGCTGCAGCAAGGTGCCGCCGGCCGAATGCACGATGCATTTCGGTATCCCCGTCGTTCCCGACGAGAACATGATGAAGAGCGGATGCGAGAAGGGCAATCTGGCGAAGCGCAGTTCACCGGCGTCAAAGCCTGCGGTGGCGGACGCCAGCGCCTGTCCGCCGGGAACGCGCGCTGCCGCCTCGACCGCCGTGCCGAGATAGTCCACAATCAGAACCTTGCGGACGCTGGGCAGCTTGGCGGCGATGGCCGCCAGCTTCTCCGACACGTCGAGCGCCTTGCCGTTGTAAAAGTAGCCGTCCGGCGCGATGAACACGACGGGCTCGATCTGGCCGAAGCGGTCGAGCACGCCTTGTTCGCCGAAGTCGGGCGAGCAGGAGGACCAGATCGCGCCCAACGATGCCGCCGCCAGCATGCAGGCAATCGTTTCGGGCATGTTGGGCATCATGGCGGCCACGCGGTCGCCTTCCTTGACGCCCAGCGAGGCCAGCAATTGCTGAATGCGGGAAACCTGCGCCGCCAGTTCGTCCCACGACCAGCGGCGATGCACCTTGTCCTCGCCGCGGAACACGATCGCATCGTCCGCGCCGCGCCGGCGCAGCAGGTTTTCCGCGTAGTTGAGGCTTGCGTCCGGAAAGAACGCCGCGCCCGGCATCCGGTCGCCGTCGCGTAGCGCACTGACGCCCTTGTCGCCGATCACGCCGAACGTGTCCCATACCAGCGTCCAGAAGGCCTCGCGGTCGCGGATCGACCACGCATGCAGGGCCGCATAGTCGTTCAGATCCTGTCCGGCCAGAACCGCGGCGTCGCGGGAGAAGGCCGTGATCGCTGCGTCTGCAACCCGTCTTTCGGAAGGCGTCCAAAGCGGCAGCGACGAATTCATAAGGCACCTCCCTGAAAGTGCGCCGGTTATGCATGTTGCGTTGCGGCATGACAATAGCAGGGCAGGTCGCGCGCCATGCATCCCTGCGGCAGCTTCCGCAGTGGAAGCTATGAAAACGCGCCATGGTCCATTAAACGGGATGCCGGCTTGCGGTCGAGCGACGGCCACGAGCGCAAATGTGCGGCATTACATGGCATCAGCTCTGGTCAGGCGTGGCGGTATGGTGGCGGTTGCCGCCGCGGCTTTGCTTGGCCTGGCGCTGCTGCTTCTGCCCTGGCTGGCGTCGACGCGCCTCGTGCGCGACCGCATCGCGGTGGAACTGGGCGCCTGGAGCGGCTATCGCGTCGATATCGGTGCGCCCCCGGACATCGAGGTCTGGCCGTCCTTCCGCGCCGTGGTGCCGGCCGTGACGCTGTCGCGCTGGGGAGCCAGCGACAAGCCGCCCGTTATCGAGGCGGAGCGCATCGAACTGGACCTGTCGCCATGGGCGGCGCTGCGCGGCGAGGTGGAGTTCTCCAACGTGCGCCTCATACGGCCGACACTGCGTGTGGATCGGCTGGACGCCAGCCGCTATGCGCCGGAATGGCCGGCCGGCGGCAGGCTTGCCGCCGCCGTGGAGAAGGCCCGGCGGATCGTCGCCGAAAACGCGACCGCTCCTGCGCTCGAAGACATGCCCGAGGACGCGTTCGGACGGCTTTCCTTCGAGGACGGCCGCGTGGTCAGCCCTTCCGCCTCGGGCGAGGACGTCATCGTCACCGATCTCGACGGCGAGATCGCCTGGCTCAACCTCGACACGGGCCTCACCGCCACCGCCAAGGGCATCTGGCGAAACGAGGCCGTGCAGCTGGAGATGGCCTCACCGCGACCTCTGCTGCTGATTGCCGGCGGCCAGGCGCCGCTCACCTTCTCGGTCACCTCGGCGCCTGCCACGGCATCCTTCGACGGCGTCGCGGAATTCGGCGAGAACGGCTTCTTCTCAGGCCAGGCCAAATTTGCCGCGCCCTCGATGCGCCGGGTGCTGGACTGGTGGGAGACGGCCGTGACGCCCGGCACCGGTATGGGCTCGGTCACCATATCGAGCCAAGTGTCCGGCAACGCCCAGCGGATCAAGTTCGAGGATGCCGAGATCGCGCTCGACGACAATCCGGGCACAGGGGCGCTGGAACTGGCGTTCCAGCAGCAGAAGGTTCCGGTGATCTCCGGCTCCATCGCCTTCCAGAGCCTCGACCTGCGCGCGTTCCTTTCGGCTTTCACGCCGCTGGTGCCGGAAGCCGAGACCAGCGAGGAGGCCATCGACGGCAGCTTTGCAAGCCTTGTCAATCTCGATCTGCGGCTGTCGGCAGCGCGCGCCATTGCCGGATCGATCGAACTCACCGACCTCTCTGCCTCGACGCAGGTTCTCGGCGACCTTGCCGCCTTCGACGTTTCCGGTGCTCGTGCCTTCGGCGGCGATCTCCAAGCCAGCATCCGCTTCGACCGCTCGGCCGACGGCACCATGGTCGAGACGCGGCTTCTCGCGTCCGATATCGACGGAGAAGCGCTGGGGGCGGCGGCCGGGCTGACGCGCATGGTGCCGGCCGGCAAGGCCACCGTCTCGCTCATCCTCAAGGGGCCGGGGGCCACCTGGTCGTCCATGCTGTCGCGGGCAGACGGGTCGCTGTCGGTCAATTTCGGGCAGGGCACCCTGCGCGGCTTCGATCTAGCCGCCTTCGAGAAGCGTCTCGCAGACGGCGGGTTCTTCTCGCTGGCCGAGACGGCCGACGGCAATCTCAAGATCGACGCGGCCGAGATCAAGGCGGTGATCAAGGACGGCCTGGCGCGGCTCGACAAGGCCGAGGCGCGGTCCGGCGCGCAGAAGATCGAGATGTCGGGCGTCGTGCCCGTCGTTCCGGGCGGCCTGGCGCTGCGGGGACAGATATCCGCGGACGACGCTCAGCCGGCCGATCAGCTGCGGTTCTTCGTCGGCGGCTCATGGAGCGCGCCCTACATCTCGCCCGCCTACGCGCGGCCAATGCAGTAGAGCGCTCCGATCCAGCGCTGAACCACGCAATATCGGTTAACCAGAAAGATAAAATGCTGCGCTATCGTACCTGCGGAAGGC
>JAEUMA010000389.1 GCA_016793565.1 Rhizobiaceae bacterium | reverse complement strand
GAGCACGCCTGCCCAGGCATCATAGGCGTTCGCTCCGCCGGCGATCCGGTCGTAGGCCGGCTGCGACAGTCCGTCGTCTTCCAGCATCACCAGTTGGAATTCGAGTATCGCCGCGGCCTCGCCGTCGGCCTGGGCCATCAGTTCCGTGATCTGCGCTGCGGCGGTCGAGATCGCCCGCTCCAGCGCCGCCGCCTCCGCCTGCTCGTCGTCCTTGCCGCCATAGGCGGCGGCCGGCCTGTCGATGAGGTGCAGAGGCCCCTCCGCGTAGCCCGGCGAGGCCGGTATCCCGGTCAGTCTATGCGGTTCGGGCATGGGCTGCCCCCTCGTCGAAGTCGCGTTCCACCAGGTCGACCAGCGCGCGTAGCGCATCGCTCGCGCCCTCACCACTGGCGCGCAAATGGATCGTCGTGCCCTTGGGCGCCTTGGCTGCCATGACTTTTACGATGCTCTTGGCGTCGATCCAAGGCCCATGGGCTGTGAGCGCCATCTCGATCTGCGCCGGAAACGTCTTGGCGAGCTTCGTGAACTTCACCGAAGGGCGCGCATGAAGGCCCACTTCGTGGGTGATCAGCACGCTGGCTTGCGCGTTGGCGTCCATTCTCGTCCCATCCTCACGCGGGCGACAGTTCGTGCGCCGTCGCCACGACATCCTTCAGCGCCGCGCCTCCCGAGGCCTCGGTTGCCGCCATCACCGCGCCTTCCACGATCGGCGCGTTGCAGATGACGATCCGTCCCGCCCTCGGCTCGCCGATCATCTCGATCGCCATCTCGCTGTTGGTCTCCGCCCCGCCGAGATCAACCAGGATCGCCACGCCCGCTTCGGACCATGCCTGGTCGATGGCGTTCATGATGGCCTCGACGCTGGTGCCGAGCCCGCCTTCCGGATTGCCGCCACACCAAGCGAGCGGCACCTCGTCGCCGACCATCTGGCGCACCATGTCGGCGGTACCCTCGGCAACCTTGGGCGAATGCGAGACGATGACGATGCCGACGTTGCTCTTCACGCGCGGCCTCCCATTGCGTCGGCAAGCGCGCGCACGATCAGCGCTGTCGAGCGTGCGCCGGGGTCCATGTGTCCGACCGAGCGCTCGCCCAAGAACGAGGCGCGGCCGCGGATCGCCTGCATCGGCGTGGTGGATTGCGCCGCTGCGTCGGCGACCGCGACGATCTCGGCGCCGTGCTTGCCGGCGGCGAGAGCCAACTGCACCGGCACCAGCACGTCGAGCATGGTTTTCTGGCCGGTCTGTGATTTTCCACGCGCGGCCACCGCCTCCATCGCCTTGCCGAGGGCGGCGGCGAGTGCCGCGCGATCGGGGTTGGCTGGCAATTCCTTGCCCAACGTCAGGAACAGCGTCCCGAACAACGGTCCGGAAGCGCCGCCCACCGTCATCACCAGCCTGGTGCCGATCGCCTTCAACGCATCCGGCAGCGGCTTGCCGGCGAGCGCATCGGCCTCGGCTCGCACGGCATCGAAGCCGCGCTTCATGTTGAGGCCATGATCGCCGTCGCCGATCGCCTGGTCGAGCGCGGTCAGTTCATCCGCATGCGCGGCGACCGTGTCGGCCACGGCTAGAACTAGCGGCTTGAGGTCGACGGCGGTCATGGTGTCGCTCACGCTGTCATCAGCTTTCCGGCCGGCGCGGCTTTGCGCCAGCCATTCCTTATGTGATTGTAACCGTCCCGGTAGACGGCCTCGGGGCTCTCGGCGAAATCGCGCCAAACCTTTGTGGCGGCAGCCAGATCCTTGAGGCCGCGGCCGAAGGATTCGATCGTCAGCCAGCCGTCGTAGCCGCTCTTGCGGATCGCCGAAAAAGTCTCCGGCCACGGAATATTGCCGCGGCCGGGCACGCCGCGATCGTTCTCCGAAATATGGATGTGCACGATGTTCTTGAGATGCATCGTGTAAGCCTTGATCGGGTCGGCTTCCTCGATGTTGGCGTGAAAGGTGTCGTACATCGCCTTGATGTTGGGATGCGCAATCGCGTCGATATGCGCTGAAAGATCAGCCATAGTGTTGACGAGGTAGCATTCGAAGCGGTTCAGGGCCTCGAGCCCGATCGTCACGGCATGCTTGGCGGCGTGATCCCCGATCGCGCGTTGCGACGACACGGAGCGCTTGAACTCCGCCGCGGTCGGTCCCTGCCCCGAAAACTGGCCGAGCGTGGAATGCAGCGGCCCGGACAGGAACTTCGCTCCGAGCGCCTCGGAACAGTCGATCGCCCATTTCACATAGGCGATGCCGGCCTTTCGGGTGGCAGCGTCGGGCGAAATCAGGTTCATCGCCGGGTCGCCCATCGCCGAAACCGCGGTACGCTCCAGGCCGATCCGGTCCAGCATCTCGCCAAGACGCGCATAGTCGTCCGGCGTGCCCTCGAAGATCGGAATTTCTACGCCGTCATAGCCGGTCGCCTTGATGTCCTTCAGCAACGCCTCGTGTTTCTTTGTGACGTTGGTCGTCCACAGGAACATGCAGAAGCCGATTTTCATTGTGTTTCTCCCCCTATCCGGTTACCGCCGCCGTCGAAAAACAGCGGGTTGCGCAACCTTATCGTCACCGGATCGCCCTTTCTCAAGGGCGTGTCCGCGTCGGCGAGGGTAATCAGCTTGCGATCCTTGACCGTCAGATGCAGATGGTTCTGGTCACCCAGATGTTCGATCCAGTCGACCACGCCGTCCGCGTGGCCATCCTCGGCCTGCGCAATGGTCAGATGCTCCGTGCGGGCGCCGATGGTCTGCGTGCCGGGTGGAACCACCGTCGCCGGCAGCAAGCCGACCGGCATCAGGTTGATCACCGGCTGGCCCAGCTTCGCCGCGACATGAAGATTGGCCGGCTCGGTATAGATCGCGCGCGGCGTGCCTATCTGCACCAGTCGGCCTTCCGCGAGGATGCCGATGCGGTCGGCCATCGTCATGGCCTCGGTCTGGTCATGGGTGACGTAGAGAACGGTCGCGCCGAGCTCGGCCTGGATGCGCTTCAGCTCAAGGCGCAGTTCACCGCGCAGCTTGGCGTCCAGCGACGAGAGCGGTTCGTCCATCAGATAGATGGAGGGCCGGCGCACCAGTGCCCGCCCGATCGCCACGCGCTGCATTTCGCCGCCGGAAAGCCGCGTCGAGCGGTTCGCCAGCTTGTGGTGGATGCGCACCATGCGCGCAACCTCTTCCACGCGGCGGCCGATCTGGTCCTCCGGCATCCTGCGCGCAGGCGAGCGCAGCGGAAAGGCCAGATTGTCGTAGACCGACAGATGCGGGTAGAGCGAATATTGCTGGAAGACGAAGGCGACGTCGCGCGCGGCGGGCTCCAGCGTCGTCGCGTCGCGGCCCCCGATACGGATCGAACCGCCGTCCGGCTTCTCCAGCCCGGCCACGAGCCGCAGCGTGGTGGTCTTGCCGGCGCCGGTCGGCCCTAGAAGGACGACGAACTCGCCGTCCCCGATGTGCAGGTCGAGATCGGCGACGGCCTGGGTGTCGCCGAAGACCTTGCTGACGCCGGACAGGAGGATGTCAGACACGCGCGCCTCCGCCGTGAAGGGCGGTGCTGACCGCCCGGCCGCTGCCGCGCTCGAACAGCGAAAGGCGGGCCGTGTTGAGCGCCAGGCCGACGGACTCGCCGACCTGGAAGGACTGTTCCGCGGGGATTCGCGCCTTGACGATGCCTTGCGCCGTCTCGACGGCCACGATCTGCGTCGTGCCGAGATACTCCGTGCCATAAACCGAGCCGCGCAACGGCGAGGCATCGTCGAAGCGGATGTGTTCGGGCCGAAAGCCGAGCGCCATGTCGGCGGGCGCCATGTCCTCACGCACCTCCGGCACCGCGACGCGCGCGCCAAGCACGGTGATCTCACGGGAACCGCGCGCAAGGCCGGCATGGAACGGCAAGAAGTTCATCGGCGGCGAACCGATGAAGTCGGCGACGAACATGGTCGCCGGGCGGTCGTAGATTTCCTGCGGGGTGCCGAACTGCTCGATGACGCCATGGTTCATGACCGCGATCTTGTCGGCCATCGCCATCGCCTCCAGCTGGTCGTGCGTGACGTAGACCGTCGTGGCATGGATGCGGTTGTGCAGTTCGCGCAGCTCGTGGACCATCAGGTCGCGGAACTCGGTGTCGAGCGTGCCGAGCGGCTCGTCCATCAGGAAGCATTTCGGCCGGCGTACGATGGCGCGGCCGAGCGCCACGCGCTGGCGGTCGCCGCCGGCCAGTCCCGAGACCGCGCGGTCGAGCAGGTGGTCGATGCGCAGAAGCCTCGCGGTTTCCTCGACCTGACGGCGTATCTCCGCCTTGGAGACGCCTTGAGTCAGCAATGGGAAGCCGATGTTCTTGCGCACGTTCATGTGCGGATAGAGCGCGAAGAGCTGGAAGACGAAGGCGATGTCGCGCTCACGGGCGCGGCGCATGGTGACGTCCTCGCCGCCGAGCAGGATTTTTCCGCTGGTCGGCAGTTCGAGGCCGGCGATCATGCGTAGCGTGGTGGTCTTGCCGCAGCCCGAAGGGCCGAGCATGACGAAGAACTCGCCGTCGCCGACGACGAAATTGGAGTTCTGGACCGCGGTGAAGGTCCCGAATTCCTTGCGCAGATTTTCGACCCTGATCTCCGCCACCGCCCTACTCCGGAAACTTCGAGACGACGATGAACATCAGCGTGCCGGCCAGCAGCGTGACGAAGGAATAGGTGTAGAGAATCTCAGCGAATGACTGGAACAGCATCAGGAAGCCGAGCCCGATGATCACGGTGGCGATGTTCTCCATCGGGCCACGCCGCGCCCATCGCGGCCAGGAAGAGCGCTTTGCAGCGGGTGCGGTCATTTGCGCACCGCGCCGAAGGTGATGCCTCGCAGAAGCTGCTTCCGAAGCAGGATCGTGAACACCAGGATGGGCACGAGAAAGATGGTCGTGCCGGCCGCGACCGCCGGCCAGTCCTGGCCGCCCTCGCCGATGATGGTCGGGATGAAGGGCGGTGCCGTCTGGGCGGTGCCGGAAGTCAGCAGGGCGGCGAAGGCGTACTCGTTCCAGGCGAAGATCAGGCAGAAGATGGCGGTCGCCGCGATGCCGGTGGTGGCCTGCGGCAGCACCACCTTGCGGAAGGCCTGCAGCCGCGTGTAGCCGTCGATCATCGCGGCTTCTTCATATTCACGCGGGATCTCGTCGATGAAGCCCTTGAGCAGCCATACCGCCAGCGAAACGTTCACCGCGGTATAAAGCAGGATCATGCCGAGCGCGGTATCGGAAAGGCCGAGCTCGCGGTACATTAGGTAGATGGGGATCGCGACCGCGATCGGCGGCATCATGCGCGTCGAAAGGATGAAGAACAGGAGGTCGTCGGCCAGCGGCACCTTGAAGCGCGAAAAGCCGTAGGCGGCCAGCGTGCCGAGGAACACCGCGCAGAAGGTCGAGCCGAAGGCGATGATCAGCGAATTGACGAAGCGCGGCAGGAAGTTCGACGGCCCGGCGATCACCATGTTGCGCTTGCGGGTCACCTCGTCGCAGAAGTTCTCCGGCGGCGGAAGCGAGGCGATGTATTCGGCGGTCTGCCGCGTGCGGGTCGTGAAGAGGTTGCAGTAGCCCTCGATCGACGGCGTGAACACCAGTTTCGGCGGATAGGCGATCGAATCCGGCGGCGTCTTGAAGCTGGTCGCGATGATCCAGAACAGCGGCACCATCGACACGACGGCATAAAGGATGATGATCGCGCCGGCGATGCGCTTCGAGGCAGGCGTCGGCTCGACAACGGAATGGGCGGCGGCGCTCATCGGCTTTTCACCCTGTTGAGGGCCTTCACGTAGATGTTGGCCAGCCCGAACACGGCGACGAACAGGATGATGGCGAAGGCCGACGAGAAGCCTGTGCGCCATTTCTCAAAGGCTTCGCGTTTGAGCGTGATGGAGGCGACCTCCGTCGTCGATCCCGGACCGCCGCCGGTGAGCAGATTCACCATGTCGAACATCTTGAAATTCTCGATGCCGCGGAAGAGCACCGCCAACATGATGAAGGGCAGCGCCATCGGCAGCGTGATTGACCAGAACTGCCGCCAGTTTGAAGCGCGGTCCACCTCGGCCGCCTCGTAAATGTAGTCGGGAATGGAGCGCAGCCCGGCCAGGCAGATCAGCATGACGTAGGGCGTCCACATCCAGGTATCGACGATGACGATCGCCCAGGGCGCCAGCCTGACGCTGGACAGCATCTGGATATCGGTCGGCGGTATGCCGGAAAAGAAGGAAACCACATAGGCGAAGAGGCCAATCTGCGGCTCGTAGAGGAAGCGCCAGAAATTGCCCACCACGGCGGGCGATAGCATCATCGGCACCAGGATGATGGTGGTCCAGAAAGCGTGGCCACGAAACTTTCGGTCGATCAGCCACGCGAGCGTGAAACCGATCAGCGTCTGCAGCACGATCGTCCAGAAGACGAAATGCGCCGTCGTCTGCATCGCGAACCAGATGTCGCTGTCGGTCAGGATGCGACGGTAGTTGTCCAGTCCGACATTGACGACTTCGGCGTTCGGTCGGTTAGCGCGGTAATTGGTGAAGGAGAGACGTATCGCCCAGATCAGTGGGAAGATGTTGATTGCCAGCAGCAGGACGATCGTCGGAGCTATGAAGAGCCAGGCGACGCCCTTGTCGGAAAGGCCTCGCACGCGGCGCGCGACAGGCTCCGGCGTCGATCTGGCCGCGGCCTGGGCTGCGCGGTCGAGAAGCGAGGCGTTGGTTTCGGTCATGCGCTTCGTTCACTGCCGGAAGATGCGGATGCGGCGTCGCCGCCGCGAAAATCCGTCCCGCGCCGGAGGATGGCGCGGGACGGCTTGGGAGGACCCCCGCCCCTTACATCTTGCCGTCGTCCTCGAAGATCTCGGTCCAGTCCTTGACCAGGCCGTCGAGGGCTTCCTTGGCCGTGCCCTGGCCGGCGACGACATAGTCGTGGAAGCGCTTCTGCGAGGCCTGCAGCAGCGAAGCGTAGCTCGGCTCCGCCCAGAAGTCCTTTACGATCGCCATCGAGTCGAGGAAGGTCTTGGCGTAGGGCTGGCTGGCCGGGAAGCTCGGATCCTCGACCACGGCCTTGAGGCAGGAGAAACCGCCCAGCGACCACCACTTCTTCTGCACTTCGGGCTGTGCGAACCACTTGATGTACTGCAGAGCCGCGTCCTGCTTGTCGGAGTAGGAGACGACCGAGATGCCCTGGCCACCGAGCTGAGCAAATTTCTCGCCGTCCGGTCCGGCCGGATTGGCGAAGAAGCCGACCTTGTCGCCGCCGACCATCTCGTCCTTCTGCAGGCCGGGCCAGGTGAAGGCGAAGTTCATATGCAGCGCGACCTGGCCGGATTTGAAGGCGTCGATGCCTTCGCCCATATAGCTGTTGGAGGCGCCAGGAGGCGTGCAGCAGTCATAGAGCGCTTTGTAGAATTCGAGGCCCTTCACCGACTTCTCGGAATTGACGTAGCCTTCCATATCATAGGGCTTGTCGGGATTCTCGTACTTGAAGCCGTACGAATAGAGTACGTCCATAACACCCATGGTCACGCCCTCGGAGCCACGCTCCGTGTAGATCGAGGCGCCGTAGACCTTCTTGCCGTCAACCTCGCGGCCCTGGAAGAATTCCGCAATGTCCTTCAACTCTGCGAAGGTTGCGGGCACGGCCAGATCACGGCCGTACTTTTCCTTGAAAGCCGCCTGAATTTCAGGCTTTTCGAACCAGTCCTTGCGATAGGTCCAGCCGACGACGTCGCCGAAGGCCGGCAGCGACCAGTAGTTCGGCGTGTTCTTCGGCCACTCCGAATAGCCGACGACGGTCGCGTCGACGAAGTCGCTCATCTTGATCCCTTCCTTGTCGAAGAAATCGTTGAGCTTGACGTAGTGGCCGTTCTCGGCCGAGCCGCCGATCCACTGACTGTCGCCGATGATCAGGTCGCAGAGCTTGCCCTTGGAGTTCAGCTCGTTGAGGAAGCGGTCCGCATAGTTGGTCCACGGCACGAACTCGAACTTCATGCCGATGCCGGTCTGAGCGGTAAAATCCTTGGACAGTTCGACCAGCGCGTTCGCCGGGTCCCAGGCCGCCCAGCAGAGAGTCAGATCTTCGGCCTGCGCCGAGCCTGCGATGGCCGTCGACGCCAGCAGCGCCGAAGCGAGTCCAAGCGTGCATTTCGAAATCGATTTCATGCCAACCTCCCGTTTTCGAGACCGCCCATGCGACGGCCGCAGAACTCCCTCCGGCCCCATTGCCGGGGCCGGTCCATGGCCGCCACCTCACGGCCTGGATGTTTAGTGTTTTGTTGAGTGACGCAGATTTCACTCAACATCGCAAGAGCAATTCGTTGCTGCGTTGCAGCAAGAAACTGCGGCGCGTTCCTTAGCAAAAATGGCAATGAGGCTGCCCGATCGTCGGCTATATTTGTGTTTCTGCTACGATTTCACGGCCAGCGGCTTCACCCGAAACTGCTTCGCGCGATGTTGAGTGCAGTGGGTCAACCGGCCTCGGCGATGCCGACGCACACACCGTGCTCGGCAAGCGCCGCAGCGATATCGGCTGGCGGCGGCCGGTCGGTGACGATCTCGGTGAGGCCCGAGAAGCCGCACACCTGCACGAGGCCCGGCCGCCCGAACTTCGAATG
>JAEUMA010000105.1 GCA_016793565.1 Rhizobiaceae bacterium | reverse complement strand
GGCGCTGATCATGGTGGCGGGTACGCTGCTGATGCGCGTACACGCCGAGGACCAGTCGCTGGTGCTCGTCTACCTGCTCGGCAACTGGCCGGCGCCTATCGCCATCAACCTGGTCGTCGACCGGCTTGCCGCCGTGATGCTGCTGCTGACCGGCGCGCTGGCGCTGCCGGCCATCATTTTCTCGGCCGAGCGATGGGAACGGGCCGGGCCACACTTCCAATCGCTTTTCCAGTTCCTGCTGGTCGGCATCAACGGCTCGTTCCTGACCGGCGACCTGTTCAACCTTTTCGTGTTCTTCGAGGTCATGCTGGCCGCGTCCTACGGCCTGGTGCTGCATGGCGGCGGGCAGATGCGGGTTCGCTCGGGAATGCACTACATCGCCGTCAATCTCGGCGCATCGATCCTGTTCCTGATCGGCATCGCCATGGTGTTCGGCGCGACCGGCAGCCTGAACCTCGCCCAGATCGCGCTACGGGCCGAGACGCTGACGGGTTTCGCGCGACCTGCGCTTCACGTCGGCTTGGCGCTGCTCGGCCTCGCCTTCCTGGTCAAGGCGGGAATGTGGCCGCTTTGCCACTGGCTGGTGCCGGCCTATTCGGCCGCGGCGGGGCCGGTGGCCGCCGTCTTCGCCATGCTGAGTAAGGTCGGCATCTATTCGCTGTTGCGGCTGGCGCTGTTGCTGCCGGGCGACGGCGCGGCCTTCGGCGCGGTCGTCATCTTCACAGGCGGGGTCGCGACGCTCGCCTTTGCCTGCGTCGGCGTGCTGGCATCACAGTCGATGAAGCGCGCGAGCGCCTATTTCGTCCTCATGTCGTCCGGAACGCTGCTCGCCACATTCGGCATCTCCGTGCCCGCCAGCACCGCGGGCGCGCTGTTCTACCTGGTCAGTTCCACCCTCGCCGTCAGCGCGTTCTTCATGCTGGTGGAACTGCTGGAGCGCGAACAGGACATCACCGCCGGCGTGCTCGCAGTCACGCAGGAAGCGTTCGGCGGCAGCGAGGAAGTGGAGGAAGCCGAGCAGGAGGTGGGCCGCATGATGCCTGGCGCGGTGGCCGTTCTCGGCATCGGCTTCAGCCTTTTGGCCATGATCCTGGTCGGACTGCCTCCGTTTTCCGGCTTCCTTGCGAAGTTCGCGGTACTGACCGCCATCCTCGGCCCCGGCGCCGACGTGACCAGCGCGACGGGGGGCATGCGCGTGACGCTGGCGTGCCTGCTGCTCATTTCCGGCCTCGTCGCACTGATTGCGTTGTCACGGATGGGAATTCGCGTCTTCTGGGCGCCTGTCGAACCTTTCGCACCGAAAGTGACCGTGGTGGAGACCGCACCGATCCTGATGCTGATCACCATGCTGGTCGGCCTCGCGCTGGCGGCCGGGCCGGCCATGGAGCTCCTGCGGGCCACGGCGGTCGATCTGCACGATCCCAGCCGCTATCTCGAATCCGTGCTCGGGGCGGAGCGTGTGCCACCTCATGCGGAGCGTGCTCACTGATGGCCAGGCTCTTGCCCTATCCCCTTCTGACTGCGGGACTGTTGCTGATGTGGCTCTTGCTCACCAGCTTCACGCCGGGCCAGTTCGTCATCGGTATCGGGGTGGCGGTGGGCGCTTCCCATGCGCTGAGCGCGCTCGGCGAGGCCAGCCCGCCGATCCGGCGCTGGAGCGCCATCCCGCGCCTAGTCGGCATAGTGACCTACGACATCCTGCGCTCCAACCTGGCGGTGGCGCGCATCCTGCTTTCCGCCTCCGGCCGGCCGCAGCGATCGGGTTTCGTCCGCGTACCGATACGCCTGCGCAGCCCGGCGGGGCTCGCGATACTGGCGATTGTGATCACCGCGACTCCCGGAACTGCGTGGCTCGACTACAGTTCCACACGCGGCGAGATCCTGATCCACGTCTTCGATCTGGGCGACGAGCAGGAGTGGGTCGAACTGATCGGCGACCGCTACGAAAGGCTGCTTCTGGAGATTTTCGAATGAGCGCGCTCATACTGTGGTGGACCTTGTGGATTGTCCAGGCCGCACTTGTGCTGGCGATGTGCTGCTGCGTCTACCGCATGGCCCGCGGCCCGCGCGCGCAGGACCGCATCCTGGCGCTGGACGCCCTTTACGTCTGCGCCATGCTGGAGCTGCTGGCTTTTGGCGTGCGCACCGGTACCACCATCTATTTCGAGGCGGCGCTCGTCATCGGCATGCTCGGCTTCGTCGCCACCGTATCCCTCGCCAAGTTCCTGATGCGCGGCGAGGTGATCGAATGACGACCTTCGACGCCGCCGAGGTGCCGCTATGGGCCGCGATCCTCGGCTCAGCGCTGCTGCTACTGGGTGCCGGCCTGACGCTCATCGGCACGTTTGGGCTGGTTCGGTTACACAGCTTCTACCAGCGCATCCACGCGCCGACGCTCGCTACCAGCTGGGGCGCCGGCGGCATGGCGCTGGGGTCGATGATCATCTTCACCGCATCCTCGGCGCGACCGGTCCTGCACGAGGTTCTGATCGCGCTCTTCGTCACCGTGACGACGCCGGTAACGCTGATGATGCTCGGCCGCGCCGCGCTTTACCGCGACCGTTCGGAGCACAACCCCGGCGCCCTGCCCGACCAAACGGACGACCTGGAATAGCCGGTTCCGCCGCGTCGCTCCGCACTGCGTCTCAGACATATTGACATAAAGATGTCTTTATGTGACTTGATGCCGATGTCGCATCGAGACCGGTGGGTGTCGCTTATGCCTGTAGTCGACGACCTGTTCGGACCCCTCGCCGCCCCGCACGACGGAAGCGAGATCCTCGCGGCCTTGCAGAGCGCGGCGCGCGAGCGGATCCTCGTGCTCGACGGCGCGATGGGTACCCAGATCCAGGGGCTTGGCCTGCAGGAAGAGCATTTTCGCGGCGACCGCTTCGCGGGCTGCGCCTGCCATCAGCATGGCAACAACGACCTGCTGATCCTGACCCAACCCAAGGCGGTCGAGGACATCCACTACCGCTACGCCAAAGCGGGTGCGGACATCGTCGAGACCAACACGTTCTCGTCGACCTCCATCGCGCAGGCCGACTACGGCATGGAGGGGTTCGTCTACGAACTGAACCGCGATGGCGCACGGCTTGCGAAGAGGGCCTTGCGGCGCGCCGAACAGGAAGACGGCAGGAGACGCTTCGTCGCCGGCGCTCTCGGGCCCACCAACCGCACCGCCTCCCTGTCGCCTGACGTCAACAATCCCGGCTATCGCGCCGTGACCTTCGACGACCTGCGCATCGCCTATGGCGAGCAGCTGCGCGGCCTGATCGACGGCGGCTCGGACATCATCTTGATCGAGACGATCTTCGACACGCTGAACGCGAAGGCGGCGATCTTCGCCTGCGAGGAGATTTTCCACAAGAAGGGCATGCGGCTGCCGATCATGATCTCCGGCACCATCACCGACTTGTCGGGACGCACCTTGTCGGGACAGACGCCGACCGCCTTTTGGCACTCGGTGCGCCATGCCAAACCCTTCACTATCGGGCTCAACTGCGCGCTCGGCGCCGCTGCCATGCGCCCTCACCTGGCCGAACTCGCCGGCGCTGCCGAAACCTTCACCTGCGCCTATCCCAATGCCGGCCTGCCGAACGCCTTCGGCCAATATGACGAGAGCCCGGAATTCATGGCGTCGCAAGTGAAGG
This sequence comes from Rhizobiaceae bacterium, assembly GCA_016793565.1. GTDB lineage: Bacteria > Pseudomonadota > Alphaproteobacteria > Rhizobiales > Rhizobiaceae > JAEUMA01. The sequence continues at coordinate 3,367 of JAEUMA010000105.1, read as the reverse complement.
CGTTCGCGCGCGAAGGCCTCGTCAACGTCGTCGGCGGCTGCTGCGGCTCGACGCCCGAGCATATCGCGGCGATCGCCGAGGCGGTCGCGCAGCATCCGCCGCGCGCCGTGCCCGAGAAGAAGCCGCTGATGCGGCTGTCCGGCCTGGAGCCCTTTACGCTGACCAAGGACATTCCATTCGTCAATGTCGGCGAGCGCACCAACGTCACCGGCTCGGCGAAGTTTCGCAAGCTGATCACCGCCGGCGACTATGCCGCCGCGCTCGACGTTGCACGCGACCAGGTCGCCAACGGCGCGCAGGTGATCGACATCAACATGGACGAGGGCCTGATCGACTCGAAGAAGGCCATGGTCGAGTACCTGAACCTCATTGCCGCCGAGCCGGACATCGCGCGGGTGCCGGTGATGATCGATTCTTCGAAATGGGAGGTGATCGAGGCCGGGCTGAAATGCGTGCAGGGCAAGCCGATCGTCAATTCGATCTCCATGAAGGAAGGCGAGGACGCCTTTCTGGAGCACGCGAGGCTCTGTCGGATGTACGGCGCTGCGGTCGTCGTGATGGCCTTCGACGAAATCGGGCAGGCAGATACGCGCGACCGCAAGGTCGAAATCTGCACCCGCGCCTACAGGCTGCTGACCGAAAAGGCGGGCTTCGCGCCGGAAGACATCATCTTCGATCCGAATATCTTCGCCGTGGCGACGGGCATCGAGGAGCACGACAATTACGGCGTCGACTTCATCGAGGCGACGGGCGCGATCACGACTAGCCTTCCGCACGTCCACGTTTCAGGCGGCGTGTCGAACCTTTCTTTCTCGTTTCGCGGCAACGAGCCGGTGCGCGAGGCCATGCACGCGGTGTTCCTCTACCACGCCATCCAGCGCGGAATGGACATCGGCATCGTCAACGCCGGTCAGCTGGCGGTCTACGACACGATCGATGCCGAACTGCGCGAAGCCTGCGAGGACGTGGTGCTGAACCGCAGCCCGAAAGCCGGCGGCACGGCGACCGAACGCATGCTGGAGATCGCCGAGCGCTTCAAGGGCGCAGGCGCGCGGGAGGCCAAGGAGAAGGACCTCGCCTGGCGCGAACTGCCGGTCGAGATGCGGCTGGAGCACGCGCTGGTCAACGGCATCACCGAATTCATCGAGGCGGACACGGAAGAGGCGAGGCAAAAGGCAGAGAGGCCACTGCACGTCATCGAAGGACCGCTGATGGCCGGCATGAACGTGGTCGGCGACCTGTTTGGGGCCGGCAAGATGTTCCTGCCGCAGGTGGTCAAATCCGCGCGCGTGATGAAGCAGGCGGTCGCAGTGCTGCTGCCGCACATGGAGGCGGAGAAGGTTGCCTCTGGCGGATCCGCGCGAAAGTCGGCTGGCAAGATCCTGATGGCGACCGTCAAGGGCGACGTTCACGATATCGGCAAGAACATCGTCGGCGTCGTGCTGGCCTGCAACAATTACGAGATCATCGACCTCGGCGTCATGGTGCCGGCAACGAAGATCCTGCAGACCGCGAAAGACGAAAAGGTCGACATCATCGGGCTGTCCGGCTTGATCACGCCTTCGCTCGACGAGATGGCGCATGTCGCGTCTGAGATGGAACGCGAGGGCTTCGACATTCCGCTGCTGATCGGCGGCGCCACGACCAGCCGGGTCCACACGGCGGTGAAGATCCATCCGCGCTACGCACGCGGCCAGGCGGTCTACGTGACCGACGCCAGCCGCGCCGTCGGCGTGGTGGGCAGTCTTTTGTCGGCGGAGATGAAGCAGGGCTACGTCGACACTCTGCGGGCGGAGTACCGCAAGGTTGCCGACACGCATGAACGGGCCGAGCGCGAGAAGCAGCGTTTGCCGCTGGCGAGAGCCCGCGCCAATGCGCACAAGATCGATTGGGCGAACTACACGCCGCCGAGACCGTCCTTCCTCGGCACGCGCGTATTCGAAGGCTGGGACCTTGCGGAACTCGCCCGCTACATCGACTGGACGCCATTCTTCCAGACCTGGGAGCTGAAAGGCCGCTATCCGAAGATTCTTCAGGATGAAGGCCAGGGGCCCGCCGCCCGCCAGCTTTTCGAAGACGCCCAGGGCATGCTGAGGAAGATCATCGACGAAAAGTGGTTCGCGCCGCGGGCAGTCGTCGGCTTCTGGCCGGCCAACGCTGTCGGCGACGACATCCGCCTGTTCACCGACGAGACGCGGAAAGCCGAGCTCGCCAGCTTCTTCACGCTGCGCCAGCAACTACAGAAGCGCTACGGCAAGGCCAATGTCGCGTTGTCGGATTTCGTCGCGCCGCTCGACTGCGGCAAGCCGGACTGGCTCGGCGGCTTCGTGGTCACGGCCGGCGTCGAGGAGGTGGCGATCGCGAAACGCTTCGAGCGCGCGAACGACGACTACAACGCCATCCTGGTCAAGGCGCTGGCGGATCGCTTCGCGGAAGCCTTCGCAGAACGCATGCACGAGGCCGTCCGCAAGGAGCTCTGGGGCTACAGCTCGTCCGAGACCTTTTCACCGGAACAGCTGATCGAGGAGCCCTATCGCGGAATCCGCCCCGCGCCCGGCTATCCCGCGCAGCCCGACCACACCGAGAAGGTGACGCTGTTCCACCTGCTCGACGCGGAGAGGAATGCCGGAGTGACGCTCACCGAAAGCATGGCCATGTGGCCCGGCTCCTCTGTCTCCGGCCTCTATCTTTCGCACCCCGAGAGCTACTATTTCGGCGTCGCCAAGGTCGAGCGCGATCAGGTCGAGGACTATGCGGCGCGCAAGGCGATGCCGGTCGCCGCAGTCGAACGATGGCTTTCGCCGATCCTCAACTATGTTCCCGCCGGCTTCGCCGACGCGGCCGAGTAGGATCGACACTCGGCCGTCAGGCCACGGCCGAGATCACATGCGCCTGGATCTTGCCGACCACCTCGCCTTTGCCATGCCTGGCCGCGATCGCCGACGCGGCATGTTCGATCGCCGTGTCCATCTTTCCCGCGTCCCTGGTCTCGATCTCGTTGCGAAGAGGCGTGCCCTGGCGATAGGCGGCGGCAGCGATACGCGGCGAAGGCGCACGGCTGCTTTGCGCCCTCGTCCCGGTCGCGACAGCGCTGAAACCGGCCTTTTCCAGCTCGCCGCGGATCAAGGCCGTGTCGTAGTAGCCATGCGGCGTGCGCGCCATGAACCGCGGCGGATCTTCGGGAGAAATCGCCGCCAGCGCGCCGCCTAACTCGTAGGCGAATTCGTTTTCTTCGATGCGGTCCCGCACGTTGAACCGGAAATGCCTCGCGGGCCTCAGATCGCCGCTCTTTCGTTACGGTTGGACCGCGTTTTCTGAACGGCTATAGTGCTCATGCCTGTTCTCCTGGCTCGGGCGATGTTGCGGT
>JAEUMA010000359.1 GCA_016793565.1 Rhizobiaceae bacterium | reverse complement strand
AAGTCCGGCGGCGTCGAGAGCGCCTTGCCGATGTGGATCTCGCCGGTCGACGCCACGACGATGGTGTCGGTGCAAGTACCCCCGACGTCGGTAGCCACGATATAGGTCGTTGCACTCATTCCGTACCCTGTCCCCTCAGTTCCCGCACCTCGTCCTCACCCGGCGACGCTGTCTCGACCAGGAGCAGTCGGGCTCCGGGGGCCGGCGCTCCGTAGGTGCGCAGCACTCCGGACTGCGCGTGAAAACTGTCGTTTTGCCGGAGTTCGGTCTGTTCGCCGTCCAGAGATATCTTTACGTTTCCGCCGAGCACATATCCGAAGAGAGCGCCCTCCGGACGGCCTTCGGCGTCGTCCTCTGCTCCGACATGGACCAGACGAGCGCGCATGCGCGGACGCGGCAAGTTGCCGGTGAGGTCAGCTGTCGAGCCGGCTGAACGGCCTACCGGGCTGAAATGCGCCGGGATCTCGCGGCGCGAGGCTGCGACGATCTCGTCTAGGCCGATGCCGAGCGCATCGGCGACACCCACAACAGTGGTCAGGCTGGGATTGGTGCGGCCGGCCTCGAGTTCGCGCACCGCGCGCTCTGAAAGTCCTGCGGCCTCGGCGACCTGACCCAGGGTGCGGCCGGCCTTCTCCCGCGTAAGTCGCAGCTGTCGTCCGATCCGGCGGACCTCTGAATATCGTGGAAGACGAGCCAAGACACGGGCCTCATGACTTTCACTCTATTCCGCTAATAGAGCCAAATTGAAACTCACTGTCAACTGCGTGCGGCATTCACACCGGCGCCCAATTCGCCGGTTCGGACAACCGACGTCAAACCGCGGCTACGTTCGGCTGCGAGTTGAGGCCCCGCACATCCTCCACCGGCTTTTGACCACCGCGCCCCTGGGGTGGCCGATGTCAGCCAAGAATGGATGATGCCGACGTTACATCGATGCTGGAACGAGAACAGATGAGGGTATTGCGGCCACTTGCAACCCACTGGGCCTGATACCGCACCCGTCGCGCCGGCCGCTGCGATCCCGAATTCCCGGCCAACGCGTTGGCTGGCCGTCTGGATCGCGCATAACGGGTCGGCGTCCGACGGACATCAAACCGGGCACAAAAAAAGAGGCCGCCCGAAGGCGGCCTCTCCATATCAATTTGTTGCTTCGGCTTAGTTGCTGAAGCCGTCGCCGAGCGGATCGTAGGCGCGATCGTCGAACGGATTGATGTCGTCCTGGAACGTCATGTCGTACTGGATCGAACCGAGCAGATTGCCGAACTGCTCGTCGACCAGGCCAGTGACGGTGATGGTCTCGCCGGCCTGCAGGCCGTCGGTGGCATTGCCGCCGGTCAGAGTGACCGCGGGCGCACCGCCGTTGAGGTCGTCGAAGTCGGCATTCGTCGTGAAGGCATCTCCAACCTTGAAGAAGTCGTTGAAGGTGATGCCGGCATCGGCCGTTCCGTTGCCGTCGATGTCCAGCAGGAACTGAACGTCGACGACGCCGCTGGCGTCGGCCGCGAAGACGATCTTCGAACCGGCGTTCTGCAGATAGCTCTGCATCGAGTCGGTACCCGAACCGTTCATCAGCAGAACAAGCTGGTCCTCGCCGACGGTGAAGCCGGTGACGGTGTCGAAACCGTCGCCGTCCTCGACATTGGCGCTGGCGGCGGCGTTCGGCCTGTTGTCGTCGCCGTCGAAGTCGAACACGAACACGTCGTTGCCGTCATCGATCAGGTCGCCGCCGCTGGTCTCCAGCATGTTGTGGGTGTCGTTCCCATAACCGCCATGGAACAGGTCGTTGCCTTCGCTGCCGCTGATCGTGTCGTCGCCGCGGCCGCCGAAGAGCAGGTGACCGAGCGTGTCGTCACCGGTACCCGCACGAAGATCGCCGCCGTCGAGCACGTCGTTGCCGAGCCCGCCAATCAGGATTTCGCCGAGATTGTCCGGGCTGGACGTCAGCGTGTCGTTCCCCGACAGACCATCGACAGCGATCAGGTTGCCCGTCACGCTCACACCCGAACCGGTCACGTAAGCCGCATGGCTGACGTCGTTGAAGTCGAGGCCGGCGACGCTGACAGCATCATTGCTGTTCTCGTTGCCTTCGGCGACGAACGCGTCGTTGTTGCCGCTTCCGATGAAGTTGACGTCGGCGGTGCCCATGAAAGCCGCGCGGTCGACAATGAAAGTGACTTCACCGTTGGCGCTCGGGTCGATGTTGACGGTCTCGAAGCCGACGACGGAGCCGTCCGACTGGTCGACCACCGTCGTCGGACCCGTTCCCACGACGTTGAGCACGTCATCGCCGGAGCCGCCGTCGATGATCTGGTTCTCGCCGGCCTGAACGCTGTTCGAGCCGATGAGATTGAGGATATCGTCGCCGGTACCCATGTTGATGGTGTCGGCGGTCGCGATGTCGTTGACGATGTCGTTGCCGGCGCCGGCGTCGATGGAGTCGTTGCCGGCCGCGTCGTCGATGGTGTCGTCGCCCGAACCGCCCAGGATGGTGTCGTCGCCCGAACCGCCCTGAATGATGTCGTCGCCGGAGCCGCCGGCGATGAAGTCGTCGCCGTCGCCGCCGTCGAGGAAGTCGTCACCCGCGCCGCCGGAGATGGAGTCGTCGCCATCGCCGCCGGAGATGGTGTCGCTGCCGCCGCCGCCGGAGATGGTGTCGTTGCCGCCGGAGCCGATCACCTGGTCGTTGCCGGAGCCGAGGATGGCCTC
>JAEUMA010000354.1 GCA_016793565.1 Rhizobiaceae bacterium | reverse complement strand
GTCGAGATCTTCCTTGGTGATGTTGGGAAAGGCCTTTGCCGTGGCTTCCGGCTCCAGCAGATCGCGCAGACGATAGATCTCGACCAGTTCGTTGAGATCGAGCTCTACAACGAAGTATCCACGGTGCGGCTCGTAGGAAACCTGGCCCTCGCCCTCCAACGTCCGCAGGGCTTCGCGCACAGGAACACGACTGACGCCGAGTTCCTCGGCGAGCGCGTCTTGCAGGATTTGCGAGCCCGGCTCGAATTCGCCTGAAACGATACGCCTGCGCAACTCGTAGAGAACCGCTTCCTGGGCCGTCTGAGGTTTCACGAAGCGCTTATTCAACGGACCCGACCTTTCGACCATCGAACCAGCAGCACGCTCAGACAGATCAGCCCTGCGCCGCCCGCAACATCGCGCGGAAGTCTTCCCGCGTCGCCTGCCGTGGGTTCACCGGACAGTTACCAGACTTCATTGTCTCGTCAATGATGTCGTCATAGCTGTCTTCGTCCACCCCGAAGTCGGCCAGCGTCTGGTTGATTCCGATGTCGGTCTTGAGGTCCATAACCGCCTGGACGGAGCGCTGCGCCGCCTCCCGCAGTGTCAGTCCCTCCAGCCTCTCGCCCAGAAGTCCGGCGATCCGGGCGAAGGCGTCGAGGTTGCCGGGAAGATTAAACTGCATGACTGCCGGCAGCGTGATCGCGTTGACCAGTCCATGCGGAATCTTGAACCGCGACCCGAGTGGCATGGAGAATGCATGCACATATCCCAGCCGCGTCTGATTGAAGGCGATGCCGGCGAGCGCGCTGGCAATCAGCATGTTGGCTCGCGCCTCGCGGTTTTCGCCATGAGCGACGGCGAGGCGCAGATTCTCGCCGATCATCCGGATTGCCATTTCCGCCGGTGCTGCCGAAAAGGGGTTGCTGGCGGTACAGACCAGCGACTCGATGGCGTGGGTCAGCGCGTCCAAGCCGGTGGCAGCGGTGATTGCCTGCGGCAGCGAGATCGTCAGTTCCGGGTCCAGCAACGCGACGCTGGGACACAGCAGCGGACTGCCGATTCCGAACTTCGCGCCATTGGCCCGATCCGACAGCACCGACCAGATCGTCAATTCGCTGCCGGTGCCCGCAGTCGTGGGTATGGCTATCAGCGGGATGGTCGGCTTCGTGACCTTGTCAATGCCCACATAGTCGACGATGTCGCCCGCGTTGGATAGCATCAGCGCGATGCCCTTGGCAGCGTCCAGCGCACTGCCGCCGCCGATCGCCACGACCACGTCGCAAGAGGCCGCCTTCGCGACTTCAACTCCCCGCCGTACGGAACGAACGTCGGGATCGCTTTCGACGTCGGTAAACACCGTAAATGCCAGTCCGGCACCGCCCAGAATTGCCTCGACGCGCGCCAGAATGCCCGCACGCTCAATGCCCGGATCACCGACGATCAGAGGGCGATTGCCGGCGAGCCGAGCTACGCAGTCTGGAAGGCTAGCGACGATTCCGGCGCCGAACTGCACCGCGGTGGGAGAGACGAAAGAGAAGGATCGAGAAAAGCCCTGCATGCAAAGGTTCCATGTAGCCAATCAGGTCGGGAAGCGCGGAGGATGACGCCCGAATTCAGTCGAACAGGTCCGGGTCCGACCGACAGATCGAATCGTAGATGGGCTGGAAATGCAGCCAAGCCATGAAAGGTGTCGCCAGATGGTTCCGTGAATGGATCGCCGCGTCGCGCGAAATGATCTTCAGCGGATGCCCGGTCGACTCTGCCTTGATCTGTATCTCGCAAGCGCGCTCCGCTGCGATGAACCACCAGACGGCTTCATCGACACTCTCGCGGCCCACGCTGAACAGGCCATGGTTCTGGTGGATAGCGATCTTGGCATCGCCAAAAGCCGCGGCAACGCTGCCGCCCGCCTTGCGCTCAACAACGACCGCACCCGCTTCGTCGGTGATCAAGGCCTGATCCTCATAGAAGCCAGCCGCCGTCTGCGTGATAGGATCAAGCGGTCGGCCCAAGGCCGCCCAGGTCATTCCGTAGGTCGTGTGCGCATGACAAGAAGCCAGCACATGGGGGTTCGCCTCGTGGATGGCCGCATGCAGCACGAACCCGGCGCGATTTACGGCCCAGCTTCCTTCCAGCACCTTTCCGTCATGGTCGACCAACAGCAGGTCCGAAACGCGGACGCGGCCAAAGTCCATCGCGAAAGGGTTTGTCCAGTAGAGATCCGGGTTCTCCGGGTCACGAACGGTTATGTGTCCCGCAAAGCCGTACTCATAACCATAACGCGCGAACACACGGCACGCCGCTGCCAGACGCTGCTTACGATGCAGCCGCTCCTCGGCTGCGGTGCTGAAAACCGGAGGTTGCGGAAAATAGAGACCCTCCTGCGTGGGCTGATAGACCGACCTAGGGGCGACGGGAGCGTTCATGGGGCCTCCTCCGAGAAGCTGTTTTTATCCCATATATCGTATCCAATCGTGCGCGCCAAGGCGCTTGTTCTCTTTTGTCTACATTTGTGCGGGCCACCTCGTGTGCCAATCCGAATGGCACTGGTACCATTCTCCAACCGCCAGTATTCGTGCTTCATCGAACGGCCGGCCGACGATCTGGAGAGACGTAGGCATCCCCTCGCCGTCAACGCCGTTCGGCAGAGCAAGAGCGCAGAGGCCAAGAATATTCACGAAACGCGTCAGAACCGCAGGCGTCGTCGCTTCGTCGACGTCGCCCAGGCGTGGCGCCGTGACAAGTGTTGTGGGCGTCACAAGCGCATCCACGCCGTCCAGCGCAGCCAGGAACTCGCGCCGCAGTTGCGGAAGCCGCCAAAGCCCTTGCAGGTAGTCGCTTGCCGGCACGCGACCTTTAAGAATCCTGGCTCTCACCGCTTTGCCCAGAGGCTTATCGCCATCTTCGGCGAGTTTTCCGTATTCCGCATAGGCTTCGGCCTCAAGAACGATCGACTGCGCGACATAGTCTGTAAGCCGGCAGGGTAATGCGATCTCCCGGACCCGCGTGCCCGCGGCCGCCATCGCGGCCAGAGCAGCGTTGTAGTTTTGCCAGACCGCCGCCTGCGAGCCGGGATAGTCGGCGGCTGACACGCGCCCCAGCACATAGCCTTCGGATTTGTGCGGAGCGGTGGGCTGGCTTGCTCGTCGGGAAAAAGGATCAAGCGGATCCTCGCCAGCCAGCACACCGAGCAGAAGGGCGGCATCGGCCGCCGAGCGGGCAATTGGCCCGGGAGTGTCGAAGCTCGGGGCCATCGGAACGATGCCATGGCAACTCACCAGCCCCTTGGTGGTCTTCAGACCGGTCACTCCGCAAAATGAGGATGGCAACCGGACGGAGCCGCCCGTGTCCGTTCCGACCGCCGCCGCCGCCAGGCCGGCGGCCACAGCGACGCCCGCGCCGCTGGAAGACCCTCCGGGCACGCGATGTGTCGCTGTCCCCCAAGGATTGCGCGGGGTGCCGAGATGCGGGTTAGTGCCCCATCCTCCGAAAGCGAATTCCACAGTATGAAGTTTGCCGAGGATAATTGCTCCGGCGTCCTCCAGCCTTCGGACGATCGTGGCGGTAACCGTCGACACGCGGTCGCGCCAGGCGGCGGACCCGGCCATCGTCCTTCTTCCTTCGACTTCAATGAGATCTTTCAGCGCGATGGGTATTCCATGCAGTGGGCCGCGTTGCCGGCCTGCTCGCAGTTCCTCGGTGCGCTCCTCGCCCGCGCGTCGTGCCTCGTCGGAATACACGGCGACATAGGCTCCGAGATCGTCATCGAGTGCCGAGATCCGATCGAGATAGGCCTCCACCGCCGCCGCCGGCGTCACCACGTCGCTCCTGTAGGCGCGCGCGAGTTCCGTCACGCCCAGTCGATGAATTTCCAAGTGCGCCGTCCCGTATCCTGAGTGAAGATCGCTTCGCGCTGCGGGCGAACGCACGCGAGCACAGGCTCTCGCATCGCGTTCGTCAAGCCTCGATGCGACCAGTCGAAGCCGGCTTAGAGCATTTCCTGTGAACTCTGGTTCACTCTAGGGGCCGGGTGCATTTGGCCCAGTTCCTTGGGCTCGGCGACGGGCTTCGCCGCAACCCTTGACCTTGGGACCAGATGCCCTCCGGCAGAGTGAACCGGCGTTCGCCGGAAATGCTCTAGTTCGCGAGACCGAGCCCCCTCGTCCGCGTATGCGCCTTCACCATCCGAAGGAAATTGCGGGTCTGTAGGTTCGGCTTCTCGAATGCCGACCGCATCAGGCTGAGAGTGACAGGGATCCGTTCGGATAGCGGCCGCACGAGGAGGTCAGCTGTCGTGGGAGAGTTGACCGAGAATTCGTCTACGATGGCGACGCCTATCCGCTGGCGAACCAGCGCAAAGGCCAGTTCCGCACGCGCGATCTCGACGGCGACCGTCGGCCTGAGACCAGCCCGTTCGAACGCGCCCCATATCAGGCCGCCGAACGGTATTCCGCGGTTGTAGATGACCATCGGATGCGTCGCGATGACAGATAGATCCAGCACTTCATGAACGCCGATCGGATGATCCGGAGGGGCGATACATACCATTCTGCCTACCGCGAAGGGTTCGACGACCAATCCGGGGTCGGCTATGGGCATGACCGACACGGCCAGATTGACCTGCCGTCCGAGAAGTTCTCGCGCCATGTCGGCAAGCAGGGTTGTGCGCATCTGGATCAGTGTGTCCGGGTACGCCCGCCGAAAATCAGCGAGTATGCCAGGAACGAAATCGATCGCGAGACTGGGGCTGACTGCGATGGAAAGAACCCCGCGAGGATTGTCACGTAATTCTGCGGCGAACTCGTCCACCTGCAGCGCATTCTCGTAGAGGCGTTCCACTTCATGAAACAGCAGCTCCGCCTCAGTCGTAGGGACCAGCTTTCCGCGCTGGCGATCAAAGAGGCGCAGCCCGAGGCTCTGTTCCGTATAGGCGATCAGACGGCTTACCGATGGCTGCGAAACAAGCAGAAGTTTTGCCGCGGCGGTCATCGAGCCCGTCAGCATAACCGCGCGGAACACCTCCATTTGCCGTAGTTTGAACCGCATCGCAGATGCCACCTCATAACCAAATGCTATTGTCTCACGAAATGTTCGTATATGCCGGCCAGGCTTCTTTCGGCTAGCTTCCGCTCGCATCGCGACGTGCGAATCCGGCAACGGAGCTTTCATTGACAAACGAACATGCCAAGCGCGTAGGCTTCGTCGGCCTGGGCAAAATGGGCCAGCCCATGGCGGAGAACCTGTCCCGCTCACCAGACTGGTCGGTGGTGGTCTACGATCTCAATCCGCGGGCGGCGCGGGCTCTCGAGGCGCACGCCAACTGGGGTCGGACGCTTTTCCCGGCCGATCGCCTTGAGGATTTCGCATCTTGCCAGATCGTCATCACCATGCTGCCGGACAGCCGCATCACCAACGCCGTCGTTCTTGGCGACGGCGACAATCGCGGGCTCGCTGACATCCTGGCGGCCGGCTCCACGATCCTAGACATGGGTTCGTCGGATCCGGAGGAAACCGTGAAGCTGGCACGCCATCTTGAAGAGCGCGGACTTCGGCTGATCGATACGCCGGTCTCCGGCTCAGTGGTGAAGGCCCGTAGCGGCGAACTGACGATCATGGTCGGCGCGCCCGAACCGGAAACAGCGCCCGTCCAGCCCATCCTGACCTGGATGGGCAAGACTATCATCCACACCGGTGGCGCGGGATCGGCGCACGCGATGAAGACGCTGAACAACTATGTCTACGCAGCCGGCCTTCTCGCGCTGAGTGAAGCGCTGCTGATCGCGCGCCGGATGGAGCTCGACGAAGACGTGTTTGCCGAGATCATCAACGTATCCAGCGGCAAGAATTTCGCAACGGAAACGAAGCTGCGGCAATTCATGCTGCCGCGGACATACAATGGCGGCTTCGCCTTACGCCTGTTGAGTAAGGACCTGCGCACTGCGGACAGCCTGAGAAAACGCGCCGAGGTCGACGCGCCCCAACTGAGCTGGTGTACGGATTTCGCAAACGAGGCGGAAGCCGCCCTGCCCGGCGATGCCGACTCGACCGAACTATATCGTTTCATCGAAGAACGGCAAAAGAGCCGTTCCAAGGAGTAAGCCGAGCATGTCGCTGATCGAGATCCGCAAGACCGCCGTCAACGTTGAGACGACTTATCATGAGGGCGGCCCGTCGGCAGACGTGCCGTTGCGCCTGGCCTCGGCGGCGGCTGTGATACGCAATCCTTTTGCTGGCCGGTACGAACCCGACCTGATGCCGTTCATGGCCGAGTTGCGATCGCTGGGCAAGCAGCTTGCCACGACACTGGTCGATCTGCTCGGCAAGGAAAACGTAGAGGTCTACAGCAAGGCAGCGATTGTCGGCATCAACGGTGAGATGGAGCATGGTGCCGTGTGGCACGAGGCCGGTGGTTGGGCGATGCGCGAAGTGCTCGGCCAGCCGAAAGCCATGGTCCCGGCGGTCAAAGCCGTCGCGTCGGCCGGGTACCGTGTGATGGTGCCAGTCCACTACATCCATGCATCCTATGTGCGCAGTCACTTCAACAGCATCGAAGTGGGCATCCAGGACGCGCCACGCCCCAACGAGATACTCTTCGCCTTGGTCATGGGAACAGGCGGCCGTGTCCACTCTCGCCTCGGCGGCCTCCTTAAAGAAAACGTCTCGGCACACGACGGCCAGCGCTAGAGGTTACCCGGCGAGCCACTGACAGTGAGGTACTCCCCCATCGTTGGACAGATTTCCGAGTGGCTTGAGGTACTCTGCGCGCCTGCTGATCGGTTTCGATGCTGCTGAAGTAGACCAAGCCAGGGCAAGTCCTGTTCGATCCTGCAGACATTCCTCATCGCTTTGAGAACCTTGGGCCAGGCCGCCTGCAGACGATCCATGTCCATTATTTGCCAGACCGGGTGCGCACTAACGTGCAGACTAACTTGGTTTACCGGCGAAAATGTGCTGCGATCGACGCTAGGGAGGCGAAAATGGCTAAGCTGTTTTTTGGGATGAATCAGTCGCTGGACGGGTACGTGGACCACGACCGGATGGCACCGCCGAGCCCAACGCTCTTTCGTCACTTCATCGATCAGACTGACAATCTTGCCGGCAGCCTCTACGGCCGCACTCTGTATGGCCTCATGCGCTACTGGGACGATGACCAGCCCGGTTGGGGCAATGCGGAGCGTGAATTCGCCGCGGCATGGCGAAAGGCACCAAAATGGGTGGTATCCAGCACGATCGATGCAGTAGGCCCAAACGCGGAACTCCTGGGATCGGACCTCAACGAGGAAGTGCGAAGACTCAAGTCTCAACATGACGGCGAGATCGAAGTCGGCGGGCCAAAGTTGGCACACAGTCTGACAGAGCTGGGTCTGATCGACGAGTATCGCATCTACCTACATCCGGAAGTTCTTGGGAACGGGACCCCTTTCTTCGCCGCCGCGCGTCCGCCATTGCGGTTGGCGGGGTGTGAACAGATCGACACCAATGTGATCCGGCTTAGCTATGTTCCGTGACGGTCTGGTTTCGTGCCGCGCCACAGGGCGGTCGCCACGCGGGCATGAGCGACGAGGTCACAGCGTCTCGTTCAAGGTCCCAGCGCGCAGGCGGGCGTTGGAGCTTCGATAAACCCTTTCCGCATGGGCTTGCCCGGCGCGATGTCGTGCCGATCAGCGCGATCGGCACCGGGTGTCGGTCTCCGCACCGTGCTCGACCGCCGGCAGTGTTAGCAAGTTCATGCAAGCGTTCGCAGATTTGGCTCGCGATCGTAGAAGCGTTGCGAAGCCGCGGCGATGAACTGTTTGCCGAGCCCGGTGACGCCTTCATCCGCTTCGATGCCGGCCTTGTCGAGCAGCGGTTTGGCAGCGTCGCTGTGGCCGATCGCCTTGAGATGCCCAAACGCGTCCATCGCGAACTGCACTGCCGCCGCCTCCTTGAGGAGCGCCGCGCACCCCTCGTCCGAGAGTAGGAGCGCGACCGCGTCGAAGATTTGGCTCGGCGAGCCCGCAAGCTGACCGTCGGCCTTGCGCAACGAGCCATCGCTGAGCTTCGCGCCGCCTATCCTAGGCGCGACAACCACGGCCTTGCCCTTGGCCTTCTCTACCGCCTCGATCACGCCATTGAGTTCCGCGACATCGGTGCCGTCCGCAATCAGGATGCCGACCACGCGACCTTCCAGCGTCTCCTTCATGTTCTTGTGGATGGAGAGCGCATCGGACGCCTTCATGTCTACGGGTTCCTTTGCCGCCGGCGCCTTGTCGGGCAGCGGAATGCCGAGCCCGTCGGCGACGCGCTGAGCGAGTTCCTCGTCGACGTTGCGCAGATTGGCGACCATGCGGGGTGGGACCTGATCCAGCAGCCCGACTTTCGAAAGCTCGAACACGAAAGACGAAGCGATATGTGCCTGCTCGCTTTTCGTCTGTGAGCGATAGAACAGGCGCGCCTGGCTGTAATGATCGGCGAATGTCTCCGAGCGGACGCGGAGCTTGTCGCCGCTTTCCTCGGCACCTGTCGGCACATCGACAGTGGTAAAGCCGTTGGCCGGGCTTTCGCGGGGGCCGCCCTCTTCCCCATGGGCTGCCAGGCTGTTGGGCTCGTAATTGGCGCGGCCCTTGGGAACCATGGTCTGCATTTTGCCGTCGCGCTGGAAGTTGCCGAACGGGCAGCGCGGCGCATTGACGGGAATCTGGTGGAAGTTGGTGGTCCCAAGCCGGGAATTTTGCGTGTCCAGATAGGAGAAGAGCCGACCCTGGAGCAGCGGATCGTTTGAAAAGTCGATGCCTGGCGGAACGTTAGACGGCAGGAAGGCCACCTGCTCTGTCTCCGCGAAGAAGTTGTCGACGTTGTGGTTGAGGGTCAGTGTTCCGATCAGCCTGACTGGCACATCCTCCTCAGGAATAAGTTTGGTCGCATCCAGCACGTCGTAGGGCTGCGCCTCCGCAAAGGCCTGGTCAAAAACCTGGATCCCAAGATCCCATTGAGGGAAATTGCCGGCGTCGATTGCTTCAAAGAGGTCGCGCCGCTGGTAGTCGTTGTCGGCGGCCTGGAGCTTGAGCGCCTCGTCCCAGATCGTCGACTGCAGGCCGAGCCGGGGCTTCCAGTGAAACTTGACGAAATGCGCCTTTCCTTCGGCGTTGACCAACTTGAAAGTGTGAACGCCGAACCCTTCCATCGTTCGGAACGAGCGTGGCAGGGTACGGTCCGACATCGCCCACATCAGCATGTGCGTGGTCTCCGGCATCAAGCTGGCCCAGTCCCAAAAGGTGTCGTGGGCGCTGCCGGCCTGAGGATAGCCGCGGTCGGCCTCCATCTTCACCGCGTGAACGAGGTCGGGAAATTTGAGCGCGTCCTGGATGAAAAAGACCGGGATGTTGTTGCCGACCAAATCCCAATTGCCCTCTCGCGTATAGAATTTGACCGCGAAACCGCGCACGTCGCGCGGGGTGTCGACGGACCCCGCACCGCCGGCCACGGTCGAGAAACGCACGAACACTTCCGTCTTCTCGCCTTTGGTGAACACCGCGGCCTTGGAGAGATCAGAAATGTCGTCGGTCGCCTCGAATACGCCGTGTGCCCCCGTGCCACGAGCATGCACGATGCGCTCCGGAATGCGCTCATGGTCGAAGTGGAAGATCTTCTCCCGAAGCACGAAGTCCTCAAGCAAAGTCGGCCCGCGCCTGCCGCTCTTCAGCGAATTCTGGTTGTCGGAGATGGGAACGCCATGGTTGGTGGTCAGGACCGTCGTATCCACATCCCCGGCGGTCTGATGCGTTTCTCCTCCGGCAGACCGCGTACGGTCCGATTTGGTGCGCGGCGATTTGGCCATATGGCATACCCTCCTTTTCGTGACGACGCCTCACGCGCCGCCCGGTGATGGTGGATCGACGCATGATCGCGCCAGAGACCACAACGCATGAGCGCTGGAATCGTCACCGCTGGGGAAAAATTTTCAGAGGACGCTTGACCCCTGGGCACCTTGTTGAAGAAGCCCCGCCATGTTTCCGCCGCTGGCGTGCGCCATTTAATGCAAATGCGAGATCTGGCCGTCCCCCTACCCCTCCTGCGCAGCGGACTCGTTCTTCACGCCATTAAGCCCCGGTGCCAGATACGCAGATAGTCAGCTTCGGGAAGCATTGATGGATGGCGGATCGGCCGGAATGCGGCCGATCCGTTCGAACCTGTCCATCTGAGGCAGCAGCAGGCGTCCAGAAATCCTAGCCCACTGATGACAGGATCAGCGAAATGCCCCCAGCGGGATCAAGAAGCTTAGAAGTCACATGTTTGTCGGGCGACAGGCGCGTTGGGGGAAGGATGTGCCCCGCATAGTCGACTTTATCGATCTCGATCCGAAGTGGAACGGCTAGCGCGCCGCTCGAGGTACTTCATTCGAGCCGAGGCCCGTGTCCCTGTAGATTGAGGCGTCGCGATTGGCGGCCGCTGTAAAACCGGCAGCGGGAATCGCCCTGTAGAGCGTGCTACCGCAGCTACCCGGCGTACTTTTCGAGGTTAAGGTCCGTCGCCAGAGCCTTATTTTGGCGCGCTGCCGGAGCCATTCTCCGTGCTGGTGAGTTGATGTTTGAATCTACGCGCGCCCGCTGCGAGGAAATTGTTCGCGTGCTCGTAGAGATAGCGACATCCCGCTCCCACGAATTCTGCAGCGGTCGTATCGATGACGAGCGTGCCCGGGATCTTGCCGGCCGCTCGGATCGTCGCCGCC
>JAEUMA010000333.1 GCA_016793565.1 Rhizobiaceae bacterium | reverse complement strand
AAAATGGCCGCCTATTGGTCTGGAAATGACTGCCATGCGCTGAAGGTGGAGAACTAGCCGTCTATAAAATTAAACATCTGCTGGACTGGCTAAAATCCGTGCGCTATGATCATAAAATTAAACACTAACGACCCCGGAGGGCGAAGAATGCGCAGGATTTTGTATTCGTTTGCGGGAGCCGCGGCATGTGCCGTGACGGGAGCCGGTTCGGCTTCCGCGCGCGACCTCACCGTCGTCGCCTGGGGCGGCGTTGGGCAGGACGCGCAGCGCGCCGCCTATTTCGAGCCCTACGCCAAGGCGACCGGCAAGGCGGTCCTGGAGGACCAGAACCCTTTGCTCGCCAAGATTCGCAGCATGGTGGAATCGGGCAATGTTACCTGGGATCTGGTTGATCAGGAATCCGCCGAGGCGGTAATCGGCTGCGAGGAGGGCCTTTTCGAGAAGATCGACTGGACCCAGATCGACCGCGGCAAATATGCCGACAACGTGCACAGCGATTGCGGCTACGGCTTCTACACGGCCGGCAACATTCTCGCCTATGATGGCGATCGTTTTCCCGACAATCCGCCGGCGAGCTGGCAGGACTTCTTCGATACGGCGAAATATCCCGGAAAGCGCGGCCTTTGGAATACGCCGAAGGGCGCGCTGGAAGTCGCGCTGATGGGCGACGGTGTCCCGGTTGCGGACGTCTATAAGGTGCTGCGTACGCCCGAGGGCGTCGACCGCGCCTTCGCCAAGCTGGACTCCATCAAGGGCGACATCCTGCTCTGGGCTTCGGGCGCGGAGTTCCTGAGCCGCCTCGCCAGCGGCGAGTATGTGATGACCTATGCGTGGAACGGGCGCATCGCCACCGCCAACGCTTCGGACAAGAAGAACTTCAAGATCGTCTGGCCCGCCGGCTACACTTACGTCACCGACCAGCTGGCGATCGTGAAGGGCAGCCCCAACGCTCAGCAGGCGATGGAGTACATCAAGTTCATCGACGAACATCCCGAGTTGCAGGCGGAATACACCAACCGCACCTTCTACAGTTCGACCAGCCTGGCCTCACTCGACCACCTGTCGCCCGAGGTGAAGGACCAGCTTCCGCTGATCCCGGACCGCCTCCAGTATGGCGTGCCGGTCGACGACGAGTTCTGGGTCGAGAATCTCGACAGCCTGACCGAGCGTTTCAACACCTGGGCTGCCCAGTAAGCCGTCGCGCCTCGGCATCCTCACACCGCTGCGGCTGGCTGCCGGCCGCAGCGCTTCTCCGGAGAACGATGTAAGCCATGGGAGCCATGTCGCGGTCCGGGGTCTGGGGCAGCATCCTTCTTGTTGCGCCGCTGTTCCTGTTTCTGGCGGCCTTTTACTTCTATCCCATCGCCGCCTTCCTGTTCCGTGGCGTCAGCACGGCGGAGATCACACAGGTTATTCCCGCTACGTCACAGGAGATGCGCGGCTGGGACGGCGAGGGGCTTCCGCCCGACGGTGCCTTCGCCACGCTGGTTGCCGACCTGAACGCCTCCAGCCAGGCGGCAGCCATCCTCGGCCGGCGACTCAATGCGCTCGACCCCGGCATGCGCTCGGTCGTGCGCAAGGCGACTGGCGCGGCCCGCGAGCTGGCGGACGCGACACCCGCCGACGCTAAGGCCGGGCTGATCGCCGCCGATCCGATATGGGGCGAGCCGGCCACCTGGCGGCTGATCCATCGCGAGACGGGACCGGTCACGCCGACCTTCATGCTGGCGGCGATGGACATGGAGCGCGGCGCGGAAGGCATAGAGACGCGCAACGACGAAGCAGTCTTCAGGCCGATCTTCCTGCGCACGCTGGTAATCTCGCTTAGCGTCACCCTGCTGTGCGTGATCGCCGGCTATCCGGTCGCCTGGGTGATCGCGAAGGCATCCCCTGGAACCGCGGCCTGGCTGATGCTTCTGGTGCTGGTTCCCTTCTGGCTGTCGATCCTTGCGCGCACGGCCGCCTGGGTGATCGTGCTCCAGGGGACCGGTCCGCTCAACCAGTTCCTGATCTGGGCGGGTGTCATCGATGCGCCGGTGCAGCTGATCTTCAATCGCCTCGGCGTCGTGCTGGTGATGGTGCATGTGATGCTGCCATTCCTGGTGCTCCCGCTGGTGAATTCGATCCGCGCCATCCCGCGCTCCTACTTCCAGGCCGCCGCCAATCTCGGAGCGCCGCCGGTCAAGGCCTTTCTGCTGGTGATCTTGCCGCTGACCCTGCCCGGCGTGTGGGCAGGCGGCTTCATCGTCTTCATTCTGTCGATCGGTTACTACATCACGCCGGCGCTGGTCGGCGGCCCCGGCGACCAGATGATCAGCTCCTTCATCGCCTTCTACACGAACCAGTCCGTCAACTGGTCGCTCGCCTCTGCCCTCAGCGCCTGGCTGCTGGCGATCATGCTGGTGCTGGTGATGGTGAGTCAGCGCCTCGTGACGCCGATGATCAAGAAGGCCACCTGAGTTGAACGAGACCAGCGGATGGACATGGTTGGTGCGCTTCCTGGCGGCGTTGGTGTTCTTGTTCATGCTTTTGCCGCTGCTCGTGTTGATACCGGTGTCACTGACGTCCGGCACCCTGCTCGTGCTGCCGACGCCGGGCTATTCGCTGCGCTGGTACGAGGATGTCATCCACAACCCGATCTGGCTGAACGGCCTGCGCAACAGCCTGCTCATCGCCGCGATGTCCACCGCCGTCTCGCTGGTGTTGGGCACGGCGGCCGCCATCGGCATCTGGCGCATGGCGCCGCGCAGCCGTGGCCTGGCGTTGGCCGTGGTCAGCATGCCGATCGTCACGCCGGCGGTGATCGCCGCGGTCGCCATGTTCATCTTCCACGCCGCGATCGGCCTCGGCGGTTCGATGGCGAGCATCGTCGTCGGCCACATCACGATTTCGGCGCCGTTCGTGGTCATCGCAGTGCTGGCCAGCCTTGACGTTTTCGATCGCCGGCTGATGCTGGCGGCGGCCAGTCTGGGCGCGTCGCCCTCGCGGGCCTTTGTCCATGTGATGCTGCCCATCATCGCGCCCGGCGTGCTTTCCGGGGCGATCTTTGCCTTTCTCACGTCCTTCGACGAGATCGTACTCGTGCTCTTCCTGGGCAGTCCCAGTGTGCGCACGCTGCCGCAGGAGCTGTTCAGCGGCATTCGTGAACAGATGAGTCCTTCGGTGACCGTGGTTGCCAATCTTCTGATTGTGGTCGCCACCGCCGCGATCGTCTCGGTCGAACTGCTGCGCCGGCGCACCGCCAGCGCCGGCGGGCCATCCAAGGAGTAGCGCTGCGCGCGTGATTGAGCCTGGCGCGCAGCGACTACAAGGCCCGGCGCCACGGGCACGAGCACGTAACGCGTCTCCCCGCGCGCTTGCCGGCGTCGCCGGCTGAGCGGCGACAAGCTTTCCCGGCAAACATCAAATCGATTCGATGGCCCTTGGTCATTCGGCGATGCTTTGCTACGTTCTGACCAACTGAGCATTCATGGCCGCCCGCAGCGTCCTGCGGGTTCGCGCGGCGGCGGAAGGATTGAACGTGGAACACCGCGAGACCGGCGCTGTGCCGGACCGTGTGGGTGTCGCCAGTCCACAAAAGGCGGGAGAATCATCCCGCTCCGATGGAGCAGGCGGTGGCCACAAGCCAGGCAGGGGCGCGCAGCCGTCCCCCGCCCGCAAGCGGCGCAAACGGCGCCGCGGCCGCAAGGTCTTCGACCGCAGCGATGCGGCGGTCGAGACGGAGCGGGAATCGGGCGAGATCGCTTCGCAGCCGGAAGCGCCGATCATTGGGGGCGTTTCTGCCATCGCCGTGCCTGGCCTCGCCGCCCGCTCGCATGGGCGGGACCTGCCCGTTTTCGCCGCCCTCGACCTCGGTACCAACAACTGCCGGTTGCTGATCGCCGTGCCTGGCAGGCCCGGCCAGTTTCGCGTGATCGACGCGTTCTCGCGCATCGTCAGGCTGGGCGAAGGGCTTTCGCTGACCGGCAAGCTGTCGGCAAGTGCGATGAACCGCGCCGTCGACGCGCTGCGCATCTGCGCCGACAAGCTTGGCAGCCGCGAGATCGCGCGCGCTCGGCTGATCGCCACCGAGGCATGCCGCGCCGCCAACAACGGCGACGAATTTCTCGCGCTGGTCAAGGCCGAAACAGGCCTGTCGCTGGAGGTTATCGACCGTCGCACGGAAGCACGGCTCGCCGTTGCGGGTTGCTCGTCGCTGGTCGGGCGGGAGACGGACGGGCTGGTTCTTTTCGACATCGGCGGCGGCTCGTCGGAAATCGCCTTGATCGACATGTCGCGGCGGCGTTCGTCCCGCCTCGCCAATCACATCGTCTCCTGGACGTCGCTGCCGGTCGGCGTCGTCTCCTTGTCGGAACGCTTCGGCGGTCGCGCCGTCACGCGCGACGTCTATGCGGCGATGGTGGATTATGTCGGCAGCCTGCTGGGACGCTTCGAGGGCCGCCGGCGGATCGATCACCTGGTCAAGGGCGACCGCTTCCACCTTTTGGGCACATCCGGCACCGTCACTACGCTTGCCGGGGTTCATCTCGGTCTCGACCGCTATGATCGCCGCAAGGTCGACGGGCTGTGGATGGACCGAGTCAACGTCGATCTCATGATCGAGACGCTGCTGTCTTGGGACTTCGACCAGCGCGTCGCCAATCCGTGCATCGGTTCCGATCGCGCCGACCTCGTGATGGCGGGCTGCGCCATCCTCGACGCGATCCGCCAGGTCTGGCCGAGCGAGCGCCTGCGCGTGGCCGACCGCGGCCTGCGCGAAGGCATCCTCAACGAACTGATGGCCGATGGCGGCGCCTGGCGCGGGCACGGCCGGCATTCCGGGAGCGCCGAATGAGTCGGAAGGGCGGCCCGGGGGACAAGGGCGGTCCGCGCGTGCTGCGCACCCGCGTCACGAAGAAGAGCGGCCTGAAGGAATCATCCCGCCGCTGGCTGGAGAGGCACCTCAACGATCCCTATGTCCAGCGCTCCAAGGCGGAAGGCTACCGTTCGCGCGCGGCCTACAAGCTGATCGAGATCGACGACCGCCACAAGCTGCTGAAACCGGGCCTGAAGGTGATCGATCTCGGCGCGGCGCCCGGTGGCTGGTGCCAGGTCGCCGCTGCCCGCACGCGCTCGACGGAAGCCAGGCCCCATGTAGTTGGGATCGACTATCTCGACATGGACCCCGTGCCGGGAGCCGTCATCCTGAAGATGGATTTTCTGGATCCGGACGCGCCCGCCCGGCTGACCGAAACGCTTGGCGGCGCGCCCGACGTCGTCCTTTCCGACATGGCCGCTCCCACCACCGGTCATCGGCGCACCGACCATATCCGCACGATGCATCTGTGCGAGGTGGCGGCCGACTTTGCGATGAGCGTGCTCAAGCCGGGCGGCCATTTCCTCGCCAAGACGTTCCAGGGCGGCACCGAGGGCGAATTGCTGGACCGGCTGAAGCGGGCGTTTCGCTCGGTGCACCACGTCAAGCCACCTGCTTCGCGCGACGAATCCGCCGAACTCTATTTGCTGGCCAAGGAATTCAAGGGAATCGCAGGCGAGCCGTCATAGGCGTGACCCAGCGCCGGCGCTCGCCTGCGGCTGGTGACCAGACACGGCGCTGCCTGCGCCCTTCGGCATCTGCGCGAAAACGATCGCCGAAGATGCCGCGACGGCGGCTATCGCTAGGAACGCCACGGTGAAGCCCTCCGCCGTGAGCGCGTGTCCGGTGAACCAGGTGCTGGCCTCGAGGATGCCGCCGCCGAGCGCCACGCCCAGCGCCACGCTGATCTGCTGCGCGGCCGCGCTGATCGTCGTCGCCTGGCTGGCCTCCGTCTCTTCCACCTCGGCAAAGGCGAGCGCGTTGACCGATGTAAAGAACAGCGAGCGCAGGAAACCGGCGCCGAACAGCAGGGCCACGATGACGGCCCACGGAGTCGACGGCGTCAGCAGGGCGTTGAGCGCGACGAACACGGCGCTGAGCACGGCGGCGCCGATCAGCACCGTGCGGAAGCCGCCGCGCCGCAAGGTGGCCGGTGCGAACAGCTTCATCGAAAGCGCGCCCGCCGCGGAGGCGAGGGTCAGCAGTCCCGACTGGAACGGCGTCATGCCAAAGCCGAGCTGGAAGAGCAGCGGCAGCAGGAAGGGCGTGGCGCCCACGCCGACGCGATAGATGGTGCCGCCGACGATCGCGGCGCGGAACACCGGATTTCTGAGCAGCCTCAGGTCGAGAATGGGATCGGTCACCCGCCGCGCATGCCGCACATATAGCAGAGCGGAGAGGCAGCCGGTGGCAATCGTGATCA
>JAEUMA010000248.1 GCA_016793565.1 Rhizobiaceae bacterium | reverse complement strand
CGGGCTCGGCCAGGCGGGATCGCCCACCCAGCGGCCGGGACGCTCGCCATAATGCGTGCGCGGCGGCACGGTATCCTGCACCCAAGCGCGCAGCATCGGCTCGTCCATGATGCCGGTCTCGATGCCCTTCAGCCATTTGTCCCACCAGCGCAGGCATTCCTGCAGGAAGCCGATCTGCGGGCCGGGCTGTGCGAAGTTTGGATATTTGTGGGCCCACGGGCCGACCAGGCCCTTACGCGGGCAATTCAGGTGCTCGAGCATGCGGAAGATCGGATTGGTGTAGCCGTCCATCCAACCGCCGACGAGGTAGGTCGCCGCTTCGATCGCGCCGTAATCCTCGCAGATCGAGCCGTGCCGGTAAAATTCGTCCCGGCGCTGGCGGCGATGCCATTCCTCGACATAGAGGCCGCCCTGTTCGAGCCGGCCGTGCCAGAGTTCGCGCCACTTGTCGCCAACTAGCGCCGGGTCAGGCGGCGTGGGCGCGATCGAGAACATGGATGAGCCCCAGGAGAATTTGTCCACTAGCAGGCAGCCACCCATGAAGTGGATGTCGTCGTTGTAACGGTCGTCGGTGGAGCACAGCGAGATCACCGCCTTGAGCTGCTTCGGCCGGCGCGCCGCGATCTGCAGCCCGTTAAAGCCGCCCCACGAAATGCCGATCATTCCGACCGAGCCCGTCGACCAGGGCTGCGCCTCGATCCAGGCCAGCACCTCCAGCGCGTCGTCCTGTTCCTGTTTCAGGTACTCGCCCAGCAGCACGCCCTCGGAATCGCCTGCGCCACGCATGTCCACCCGAATGCAGGCGTAGCCGTGCTCCGCGACGTAGGGATGGTTCAGCGCGTCGCGGTCGGCCGTGCCGTCGCGCTTGCGGTAAGGCAGGTACTCCAGAATCGCAGGCACCGGATCCTGCTCGGCATCCACAGGCAGCCAGATCTGCGCGGACAGCACGACGCCGTCCGACATCGGTATCTCGGCGTGGCGTATGATTTTGATCGGGCGGGTATTCTTGGGCCTGGCCATGTTGCTTCCAATTCTCCGGTCGTTCGTTCCGCCTCAGGCTCGCAGCCGCTTGCCCTGCGGGTCGTAGCGCGGCGCGGTACGGACCGTTGCGGGATGCGGATCGCCCTTGACCAGCACCGTCACCTCCGCCCCGTCCTCGATTGCGACCGTGCGCAGATATCCGAGCGCCAGGCTCTCGCCGAGGCGCGGTCCGAACCCGCCCGACGTGACGTAGCCGACATGCTCGTCGCCGCGGAAGACCGACTCGCCGCCCCAGCAGTCTGCCCCGTCCGCCTGCACCACCAGCGTGACCAGACGTTCGCGCGGATCAATGCGTTGCGCCGCCGCGGCATCGCGGCCGACGAAATCCTTGTCCCAGCAAACGAAGCGGTCGAGCCCCGGTTGAGCGGGTGAGTAGTCGGGCGAAAGTTCGAGCCCCCAGCTTGGATAGGCCTTCTCCAGCCTGAGCCACATCAGCGCGCGCGAACCGGCCAGCCGCAGCCCTAGGTCCGAGCCGGCCTCGATCAGCCGTGAAAGGAAGGCCTGTTCGTATTGCTGCGGGAAGTGGAACTCGTAGCCAAGTTCGCCGGTGAACGACACCCGCACGACCATCGACTCCGGGCAGCCGTCGAGGTCCATGCGGCGGTTGGCCATGAAGGGAAACGCCGTGTTGTCCAACGGCGCAGCCGCCACACGTGACAAAAGCTCGCGCGAATGCGGCCCGGCGATGTGCAGCCCGGCCCAGTCGCACGAGCGGTTCTCGATCCGCACGTCCTCCCCGCCGGTGAGGTTCAGGTCGAACCAGCGCTCGTGGATGCGCTGCGCGGCGCCGGATCCGATCAGCACGAACCGTCCGTCGTCCGTCGCCGAAACGGTGAAGTCGCCGATCAGCCGGCCCTTCGGCGAGAGCATAGGCGAAAGGGCGGTGCGGCCGGCGACCGGGATCGTTCCCGCCAGAAGGCGGTCCAGCCATGCCCGGGCATCGCTGCCGGAGAGCATGAATTTGGAGAACGAGGCGATTTCGAACAGGCCGACCCGGTCGGCCACGGCGCGCGCTTCCTCCACCACGGCGTCGAACCAGTTCTGGCGGCCATAGGCGTAGCGGTCGCGCTGCTCGTCGCCCGGCCGCGCATACCAGAGGGGCACTTCCAGACCGAAACTCTCGCCCCACACGGCGCCGCGTTTCGTCAGTTCTGCGTGGATCGGCGTCGTGCGGACAGGGCGCCCCGCCTCGAACTGCTGCCCCGGATAGGTACGGTGCGAGCGATGCTCGTAGAAATAGCCGCTGCGCGCTTTGGTGTAGGCGCGGCCCGCCCAGCCGCCGAAACGCGCCACGTCCCATGGCGTGACGTCCAGCGAGGGTTCGCCGTCGATGATCCACTCCGCGATGACCTTACCGATGCCGCCGCCCTGGTTGAAGCCGGTCATGACGCCGGCGGCGCAGACATAGTTGCGCTTGCCGGGATAGGGCCCAAGAAGAGGCGCCAGATCCGGCGAGAAGATCATCGGGCCATTGATGACGCGCTTAACGCCGGCGGTGCCGATCACCGGCAGAACCTCGATGGCGTCGGCTAGGTTCTCGTCGATCCGGCCTAGAGCATCGGGCAGAAGCTCGTGCCCGAAGTCCAGCGGCGTGCCGGCTTCGGCCCAGTGCACGCA
>JAEUMA010000237.1 GCA_016793565.1 Rhizobiaceae bacterium | reverse complement strand
AGGGCGTCGGCAGCGGCAGGCTCGCCTGGAAACGCACCGAGCCTACGAAATCGACCAGCACGACCTCGACCTGGCGATGCCCGACGCTGATGCCGACCGAATAGGCGCCTTCCGGGTTGAGCGAGATCGGCACCGTGGGCGGCCCGACCCGGCCGCGCTGTGCCTCGCCCTTGGCGATCAGCCCCTCCTGCTCCAGCGAGCGAACGATCACCGAGACGGTCTGCGCGGAAAGACCGGTCTTCTCGCCGATTTCGAGCCGCGTGATGCCCTTGCTCTGAAGCAGCAGTGACAGCACCAGCCGCTCGTTATAGCCGCGCACACTGACGGCGTTGAGGCCTATCGCGCGGTCGGCGATGCGCAGGGGATTGGGCGGGGCGAACCGCATGTCAGGCATGGAGGCGTTCCAGGTCGATCTTGCCGGCGCGGCCGTCCGGCGCCGGGCTGCCGCGATGCATGCTTCTACTTCTCATCGGGCCACCCGATCGCTTCGACTTCGCGGGCTAACGCGTTTCCGAGTGCCGCATGCGCCTCCTCGTTGATGTGGAAGCCGTCGCGCGGGTCGCAACTCACCACCGAGCCGGCATCGAAGAAATGCACTTCGAGCGAATCGGCGATGATCTCGAACTCCAGTGCCAGCCGTCGCGATTTCTCCGGACCGCCGGCAAAGATCGAATGCCATTCGCGGATCTCGTCGAGCATCGGCGGCGGCGAAACGATCATGATTTCCGGGACTGTTCCGCGCGGCCCGGGCAGCAGTTCCTTGATGTCGTGAACGAGGCAGCCGACCCCCATCGCCACCTCCGATGGCGGCTGGTTGAAGCGGGCCTTCAGGTCGTTGGTGCCGAGCATGATGATGACGAGGTCCAGGGTCATGTGGCTCTGGAGGCAGGGCTTCAGATAGGTGCGTCCGTTCTTGTGGGCGCCCTCGATCGGGTCGTCGCGCACGGTCGTGCGACCGCTCAGCCCTTCCTCGATGATGTGCCATTTCCCTCTCAGCGCCCGGCCCATGACGCCCGGCCACCGCTCGGCAGGGCCGTAGCGCTGCAGCGGCGTTCCGCCCGGAACCTGGCCGTGCGTGTTGGAGTCTCCGTAGCACAGTACGGACCGCATGGTTCCTCCCCATCCAGTTTAGCCTTGATTTGCAAGCAGATGCGAGCCGGCACGCCGGCTCCGACCTTCCGCAAACTGCCATCCGGAACCGAGGACAGGCAAGCCGAAAAAAGATAATCCGTCAATCTGAATAACTATTGACAGCCGTGTTCTTCGATGGTTGTTCTGATAGCGGGAGGAAAGACCTGAGTTCTGCGTGACTGCAACCGCGAGCGTCCGTTCGCGGCACGGACGACTTTGTCCACATGCGGGGCGGCGGGGCGGAAACCCGAATTTATTGAAGATTGCACCGCCGGGGCGCGCTCCGGCGGACGGCGGAGTTCGGCTTATGGCCGGGCTTCGAAGGCCCGACCTTGGCCGATCGGCCAGCATTAGCTTCATAAGGAGGAAGGCTCCATGAGACTGCTTACCAAATCGATCGCAGCGGCAATTCTGGCGACCACGATGCTGTGCGGTCCGTCCTTCGCGGAGGACGTGTTCCTGCTCGACGGAGTGACGGCGCGCGAGGGCGACAATCCGACCGTCGAGGCGGGCAAGTACAAGAAGGACGGCCCTTGGGTGATCGGCATGAGCCATTTCGGCGTCAACGCCAACACCTGGACCGTGCAGGTCGCGCACGAGACCGAGGCGGCCGCGGCGAAGGACCCGCGCATCAGCAAGCTCATCCTGCTCGACGCGGGCTTCGACCAGAAAAAGCAGGTGGCCGACATCGAGGATCTGATCGCGCAGAAGGTGGACGCCATCATCGTCCAGCCGGTCACGTCAACCTCGGCCGACGCCAGCATCGCCAAGGCGGTCGCCGCGGGCATCCCGGTGGTGCTGCATACCGGCCGCATCGAATCGGACGCCTACACGACAGAGATCCAGGGCGGCGCCGAGCATTTCGGCAAGGTCATGGGCGACTATCTGGTCGAGCAGCTCGGCGGCAAGGGCAACATCTGGGTGCTGCGCGGCCTCGCCGGGCATCCGGAGGACACCAACCGCTACAACGGCCTCAAGCAGTCGCTGGAAGGCAAAGACATCACTATCATCGCCGAGGAGCATGGCGACTGGCAGTACGACAAGGCCAAGAAGCTCTGCGAGACGCTGTATCTGAACAATCCGCAGGTCGACGGCATCTGGTCCTCCGGCGCCGACATGACGCGCGCCTGCGTGGACGTCTTCAAGCAGTTCGGCGCGCCCATCCCGCCGATCACCGGCGAGGGCAACAACGGCTTCTTCGGGCAGTGGATCGCCGACGGCTTCAAGTCGATCTCGGCCGAGTACAGCCCGGCCCAAGGCGCGGCCGGCATCCGCGCAGCGGTGGCGCTGCTCGAAGGCAAGGAGTTGAAGAAGCACTACGACTACAACCCGGCCGGCTGGGATGTGGAAAAGGCCAAGAAATACTACCGGGACGACCTGTCCGCCAATGTATGGTGGCCGTCCGAACTGCCTGAGGAAAAGCTCAAGGAACTCTACGGCAAGAACTGAGCCATCTTCGGCCGGCGCGGGGCGGGTGCCCCGCGTCTTGGCGGACGCTCTAGCGGAGCCCTGGACGTGACCATTCTCGTCGAAATGTCGAACATCGCCAAGTCGTTCGGCGGCACCGCCGCGTTGAAGGGCGTGTCGCTGGCGCTGGCCGGCGGTTCGGTCCATGCGCTGATGGGCGAGAACGGCGCCGGCAAGTCGACGCTGATGAAGATCCTCGCCGGCGTGCACCAGCCGGACGGCGGCACCATTTCGCGCGACGGAAGAGCGGTGAGCTTCGGCAACCCCGCCGACGCGCTGGACGCCGGCATATCGACGGTGTTCCAGGAACTGTCGCTGCTGCCCAACCTGTCGATCGCCGAGAACATGTTCCTCGGCCGGGAACCGACCACGAGGCTCGGCCGCGTCGACTATGCGCGCATGAACGAGGAGGCGCGGCGCGCGCTCGCCGAACTCGGGCTCTCGCTCGACCCGGGCACGCTGGTGTCCGAACTCAGCATCGCCGAGCGTCAGTTCGTGGAGATCGCGCACGGGATCAAGGCCGATGCCAGCGTCTTCATCCTCGACGAGCCGACGGCCGCGCTCAACGCCGCCGACGTGGAGATCCTCAACCGGCACATCCGGCGCCTGAAGGGCGAGGGCAAGGCCGTCGTCTACATTTCCCACCGGATGGACGAGATCTTCGCCATCTGCGACACGGTCACGGTGCTCAAGGACGGCGCGCTCGTCGGCACGCGCCCGCTGAGCGAAATGACGCCGGCCACGCTCATCGCCATGATGGTCGGGCGCGAGTTGGCCGCTCTGTTTCCGCCACGGGGCGCCGAGGCGGGCGAGGAAGTGCTTGCCTTGTCGGGCCTGCGGGTCACCGAGAGGTCGAAACCGCTCTCGCTTTCGCTGCGCCGCGGCGAGATCGTGGCGCTCGCGGGCCTCGAAGGCCAGGGCCAGCAGAAGATCCTTCGCGCGCTCGTCGGCCAGTATGCGCCAGTCGCGGGGCAGGCGACCGTCAAGGGAAAGCCCTTCGCTCTGCCAGCCTCCGCTGCGTCTGGCGTGCGGGCGATGCAGGCGCGCGGCGTCGGCTTCGTGCCCGAGGACCGCAAGGAGGACGGGCTTTTTCTCGGCCTGTCGATCGCCCACAACATCAGCGCCGCGCTATACTCCATGCGCTCGGAGCTTTCGATCGCCGGCAGCTACCAGCGCCTGATCGCGGACGTCATGCAGCGGCTGCAGGTCAAGGCGGCGGGGCCGGGCGCGCCCGCCGGTACGCTGTCGGGCGGCAACCAGCAGAAGGTGCTGCTGGGGCGCTATCTGGCCGCCGAGATGGACGTGCTGCTCATCGAGGAGCCGACGCGCGGCGTCGATATCGGCGCCAAAGCCGAGATCTATCGCCTGCTGCGCGAGTTCGCGGACCGCGGCGGCGCCATCCTGGTGCTCTCGCGTGAGACAGTCGAACTGATCGGACTTTGCGACCGCATCCTGGTCGTCCACGGCGATACGATCGTTGCCGAGATGCCGGCCGCGGCGGCGACCGAGCACAATATTCTGGATGCCGCCTTGAGCGCCTGAACGCGGGACGAGCACACCGATGAAAGCCGACACCTTACGCCTTCTGAGTACGAAAGGTTCCCGTCAGGGGATGTGGCTGTTGCCGCTGCTGATCGCGCTGGGGCTGGCGATCTGGCTCAGCGTGCAGACGCAGCAGTTCCTCAACGCGGGCAATTTGCTCAACCTCGTCGCCCAGGGAATGCCGCTGATCATCACGGCGATCGGTCAGATGTTCGTCATCCTCATCGGCGGCCTCGACCTGTCGGTGGGCTCGGTGATCAGCTTTACCACCGCGGTGCTGGCGCTCGACGGGCCCGGCATCGTGCTCATCCCCGGCGTATTCGTGCTGGCGGCCCTGATCGGCCTCTGCAATGGCGTCATCATCACGCGCTTCAACGTGCATCCCATCATCGCCACGCTATCCATGCAGTATGTGCTTCTAGGCATAACGCGCGTGCTGAGGCCGGTGTCGGGCGGAACCGTCCCCGATGTCGTCATCGCGTCGGTCTCCGGCTCCTTTCTCGGCGTACCGCTGCCCGTCTTCTGGGGGATAGCCACGATCGCGGTGGCCTGGAAGTTGCTCTACGGCTCGCGCTTCGGGCTGCACCTGTTCGCCATCGGCGGCGGCGTCGCGTCCGGAACCGAGGACGCGGCGCATAATTTCGGCATCCGCGACCGCCGCAACATCGTGCTCGCCTATGTGATCTGCTCATGCTTCGCCGCGCTGGCGGGCGTCTTCCTCGCCGGTCGGATCGTGTCGGGCGACCCCAATGTGGGGCTGCTGTTCGAACTCGACGCCATTACCGCCGTGGCGATCGGCGGCACCCAGCTTTCGGGCGGTGTAGGCAGCCTGCACGGAACCGTCGTCGGCGCGCTGGTCATGGCGCTGCTCGCCAACGGCATGAACCTCGCCAACGTGTCGCCTTTCATCCAGACGATGATCAAGGGGGCGATCCTGCTCCTGGTCGTCTCGCTGCAGTCCCGCAAGAAGATGGGGCTCTGAAATGGCTGTCGCGCTGGACAATTCGACAGTGCGTCGCCTGCTGCGCATTCCGCCGGCCTACTACGTGTTCGTCCTGCTGCTCCTGGTGCTATGGATCGCCAGGCCGCACATGCTGAACCTCAACGTGCTCGGCATCTTCGTGCGGCAGGTGGCGCCGCTCGGCATCTTGGTAATCGGCCAGTTGCTGGTGATGCGCGTCAAGAGCATCGACCTGTCCGGCGGCGGCGTGATCCTGCTGATCAACTACTGCATCTCGTCGGGAACCTTTCCGGGCGCGTCGATGGGCTTCTTCGTCGTGCTGGCGCTGGCGATCGGCATCGGCGTCGGCCTGTTCAACGGGCTGATGGTCGGCAAGCGGCGTGTTTCGGCGGTTATCGTCACGCTCGCGGTCAGCATCATCCTGGTCGGCTTCGTGCAGTATCTGTCGAGCGGCAAGCCGCCCGGCGACGTACCCTCGATGTTTACCGACATCTACAACACCAAGCTCGGTCCGCTGCCGACGCCGGTGCTGTTCTGGGTGGCGCTTTCCTTCGCGATGTGGCTGTTCCTGTCGCGGACGGTGTTCGGCCGCTTCGTCGCCTCGGTCGGCGAGAACGCGCAGGCGGCGCACTTTTCGGGCGTACCCGTCGAGCGCACCGTCGTGCTCGCGCATGTGCTGGCGGGGCTCTTCGCCGGTATCGCAGCGCTGGTGCAGACCGCCTCCATCGCGGTCGGCAGCGTGCGCGTCGGGCTCGATCTTCCGATCCTGGCCGTGGCGGCGACCATCCTCGGCGGCGTCGTCTTCGGACGCGGCGAAGGTGGGGTGTGGGGGCCGTTCTTCGGCGTGCTTTCCTTCG
The DNA here is from genome assembly GCA_016793565.1 of Rhizobiaceae bacterium. GTDB lineage: Bacteria > Pseudomonadota > Alphaproteobacteria > Rhizobiales > Rhizobiaceae > JAEUMA01. The sequence goes on along the minus strand of JAEUMA010000237.1, from coordinate 2,502 downwards.
CGCTGCTCTTCGTCGTGATGACCGCCTTCGGCATCGGCGAGTCCGGCAAGCTCGTCGCGCAAGGGCTCATCATCCTGCTCGCGGCCATCTTCTACGGCCTGCGCAGTCAACGACACTAACCCGTCACGCAACAAGTCGCAGAGGAGAAAACCGTGACCGCGAAGAAATCGATCCTGTGCTTCGGGGATTCGCTCACCTGGGGATGGATCCCGGTCGAGGAGGGATCGCCGACCTACCGCTATCCCTACGGCCAACGCTGGACGGGGGTGATGGCGGAGGCACTCGGCGACGGCTACCACATCGTGGAGGAAGGCCTGTCGGCGCGCACGACCACGCTCGACGATCCCAACGATCCGCGCCTCAACGGCAGCGCCTACCTGCCTTCGGCGATTGCCAGCCACCTGCCGCTGGACCTGGTCATCCTGCTGCTCGGCACCAACGACACCAAGTCGTTCTTCCGTCGCACGCCCTACGAGATAGCGAACGGCATGGCCAAGCTGGTCGGCCAGATCCTGACCGGCGGCGGCGGCATCGGCACGCCCTATCCGGCTCCTAAGGCGCTGGTGGTGGCGCCGCCGCCGTTGACGCCGATGCCGCATCCCTTCTTCCAGGGCATGTTCGAGGGCGGCCACGAGAAGTCGGCGGCGCTCGCCCGGGAGTACAGGGCGATGACGGATTTCATGAAGGTCGACTTCCTGGCGGCCGGAGACTTCATTTCCACCGACGGCTGCGACGGAATCCACTTCACGGCCGAGAACAACCGGGTGCTCGGTGTCGCCATCGCCGACAAGGTGAAAGAGATTTTCGCAAGGCAGCCCGCCGCCAAGGTCGCTTAGCCAGCGAGACGCACGTCAGCATCCTCCCGTGCCGACGCGCCGGACGGGACCGATCGGCACATCGGTCCCGTCCTTTTCTGTGGCGGGAAGGCCGGCACAAAATAGCCGGCCGCGAGCTACGCCTTCTTGTTCTGGCGATTGGCGACGAGATCGTCGACCACTGCCGGCTCGGCGAGCGTGGACGTGTCGCCCAGAGCGCCGAAATCGTCCTCGGCGATCTTGCGCAGGATGCGCCGCATGATCTTGCCCGAGCGGGTCTTGGGCAGTCCTGGCGCAAACTGGATCTTGTCCGGCGTGGCGATGGCGCCGATCTCCTTGCGGACATGGGCGACGAGCTGCTTGCGCAGATCGTCCGTTCCCTGCTCGCCTGCCATCAGCGTGACGTAGCAATAGATGCCCTGGCCCTTGATGTCATGCGGGTAGCCGACGACGGCCGCTTCCGACACCTTGTCGTGGCTGACAAGCGCGGACTCCACCTCGGCCGTGCCCATGCGATGGCCTGAGACGTTGAGCACGTCGTCGACGCGGCCGGTGATCCAGTAGTAGCCGTCTTCGTCGCGGCGGCAGCCGTCGCCGGTGAAGTACTTGCCCTTGTAGGTCGAGAAGTAGGTCTGGACGAAGCGCTCGTGGTCGCCATAGACGGTGCGCATCTGGCCGGGCCAGGACTCGGTTATGCAGAGGTTGCCGTCCGTCGCGCCCTCGAGCACCTTGCCCTCTCCGTCAACGAGCTCCGGCTTGACGCCGAAGAACGGCCGCGTCGCCGAGCCGGCCTTGAGGTCGGTGGCGCCGGGCAGCGGCGTGATCATGATGCCGCCGGTCTCGGTCTGCCACCAGGTGTCGACGATCGGGCAGCGTCCGTCGCCCACCGTATTGAAGTACCATTCCCATGCTTCGGGATTGATCGGCTCGCCGACCGATCCGAGCAGCCGCAGGCTCTTGCGTGAGGCCTTCTTTACCGGCGCGTCGCCGCCGCCCATCAGCGCGCGGATGGCCGTCGGCGCGGTGTAGAAGATGTTGACCTGGTGCTTGTCGACGATTTCCCAGAAACGCGAAGTGTTCGGATAGTTGGGCACACCCTCGAACATCAGCGTGGTGGCGCCGTTGGCGAGCGGTCCGTAGACGATGTAGCTATGGCCGGTGACCCAGCCGACATCGGCGGTGCACCAGTAGATCTCGCCGTCATGGTAGTCGAAGACGTATTTGTGGGTCATCGAAGCATAGACGAGATAGCCGCCGGTGGTGTGGAGTACGCCCTTGGGCTTTCCGGTGGAGCCGGACGTGTAGAGGATGAAGAGCGGGTCCTCGGCCTTCATGATCTCCGGCTTGCAGACCGGCTTAACGCTGGCGACCTCGTCGTGGTACCAGAGGTCGCGGCCGTTGGCCCAACCGACCTTGCCGCCGGTGCGCCGCACGACGAGGACGTTCTTGACCATCACGTGGTGTCTGGCGGCGATGTCGATCGCCTTGTCGGTGTTCTCCTTGAGCGGGATTGTCTTGCCGCCGCGCAGGCCTTCGTCCGCGGTGATCACGAAGGTCGACTCGCAGTCAATGATGCGGCCGGCGAGCGAGTCCGGCGAGAAGCCGCCGAAGACGATCGAATGGATCGCGCCGATTCGCGTGCAGGCCAGCATCGCATAGGCGGCCTCGGGTATCATCGGCATGTAGA
>JAEUMA010000236.1 GCA_016793565.1 Rhizobiaceae bacterium | reverse complement strand
GCGGCGCATGATGATCGCCGAACATTTGCGCAGCACCGAGAAGCCGGCGCAGCCGCCGGAGTTCTTCGCCCGCCTCGACCAGATTCGCGACCGCGGCTACGAGATGATGGCCTCGATGCAGACTGCCGGCGTGTTCAACCTCTCGGCGCCGGTGCTCGGTCCGGACGGCAAGGCGATCGCCGCACTGACGGTGCCCTACATCACGCTGGTGAACCTGCCGTCCGCTCCCGACATCACCAAGACGATCGAGCTGATCCTGGCCACGGCCGAGAAACTGTCGCGGCTCGCCGGCTCGGACGTCACGCAGACACCGTAGGCCGCCAGACCGGACGGCGGACCGCTCGAGGGAGGAGACGGGCCATGATCATCGACACCCATCTGCACATCGTCGACCGTTCGGCGCTGCGCTATCCGTGGCTTGCCGCGGCACCCGCGCTGGATCGCGATTTCTCCTACGCCGACTATGCGCGCGAAGCGAAGCGTTGCGGCATTTCGGGCACGCTGCACATGGAGGTCGACGTCGATCCGGCCGACATCGAGGCCGAGACCAACTATGTTGCGGACAAGGCCGCCGAGCCGGGCAGCCTGCTGCTCGGCGCCATCGCATCCTGCCGGCCGGAGGAGCCGGGCTTCGCGGCCTATCTGGAGCGGGCCAGGGCGGCCCCCACGGTCAAGGGTTTTCGGCGCGTTCTGCATGTGGTGCCCGACGACGTCTCGCAAGGCGCGCTGTTTCGCGAGAATGTCGCGCGGCTCGGCGGCACCGGCCTGACCTTCGACCTGTGCGTGCTCCCGCGCCAACTGCAGCTCGCTATCGCGCTGGTCGACAGCACGCCGGACGTGCAGTTCGTGCTCGACCACTGCGGCGTGCCGGATGTCAAGGGCGAGGCCGCGCATCCCTGGCGCGAGCACATGGCCGAGATCGCCCGGCGTCCGAACGTGGTGGGCAAGATCTCCGGCGTCGTCGCGTATGCCGATCCCGAGTCCTGGACCGTTGACACCCTGCGTCCGTGGGTCGAGCACACGATTTCCGTGTTCGGCTGGGATCGCGTCGTCTGGGGTAGCGACTGGCCGGTCTGCACGCTCGGCGGCGGCTTGTCGACCTGGGTGGCGGCCACCCAGGCGCTGGTTTCGGGCGTAAGCGCCGACGAAAAGCGCAAGCTTTTTTCGGGCAACGCGCGGCGCATCTGGCGGCTTTAGCCGTTGCCTCAGATGGTGGTGCTCACGTGCCTTTCGCGGCCGTAGAGCGAGACCAGCAGCACGATGATCAGGCCGAGCGCGGCCTGCACCGCGGCCGGCTGGAAGCCGAGGCCGATCAAAAGCGTGTTGATCTCCGTCAGCACCAGCGCGCCGGCCACCGTGCCCAGATAGCTGCCGCGGCCGCCCACCAGCGCCGCCCCGCCGACCACGACGGCCGCGATGGTCTGGAAGAGGTAGGGCTGGCCGACATCACCATAGGCGGAACCGGTGAAACCCAGCAGCAGAACGCCGGCCACCGCGGCGAAGAAGGCGCTCGCTGCATAGGTGGCCACCCACATGCGCACGGGATCGATCAGCGCGAGCGGAGCGGCGCCGGGATTGCTGCCCAGCGCGTAGAGCCGGCGTCCGTAGGGCGTGCGCGCGAGCACCACCACCACCATCGCTGTCAGCACTACGAGGCACGGTACCAGCCACGGCACCGGCAGCGGGCCGACCGAACCGCCGATCGAAACGAAGCTGGATACGGCCTGCGGGGCGGAACCCGACGGGAAGCCCTTCGTCCACAGAAGCACCAGCCCCTGCACGATCATTCCGATGCCTAGCGTAACGATCAGCGGATGGATGTTCAGTCCGCGCGAGATCAGGCCATTCAGCGCGCCGATCCCCAGCGCCAGCACGGCCACCAGCAGGCAGACCAGCCCGAAGTTCCAGCCCTGGCCGTAGAGCTGCGCGGCCACGACGTTGGCGAAGCCGATCACGAAGGGGATGGAGAGGTCGATGCCGCCCAGGATCACCACCAGCGTCTGGCCGATCGAGGCGACCGCCAGCAGTGCGGCGAGCACGAGAATGGCGCGGATGGCGAAGGGCGCCGAATAGCCGGGAATGAGCAGCGTGCCGGCAAGATGGAGCATCAGCGCCACCAGAAAGGCGCCGGCGACGCGACCGTTTGTTCCCGAGAGCCAACTGCGGTCCGCCCTCATCGCACGGCCCTCCGGGCGGCCAGCCTGTCCTGCACGGCCGTCAGCATCACCGCCAGCACCAGAATGGTGCCGTAGGCGATCTGCAGCACATAGGTGGAAACGTTGAAGGCGGTGAGCAGGCTCTGCAGCAGGAAGATGACGATGGCGCCGATGGCGGCGCCCGCCAGCCCGCCGCGCCCGCCGGCCAGGCTCACGCCGCCCAGTGCGGCGGCCGCGATCGCGATCAGCGTGTAGTTCGCGCCGATGTTGGGATCGGCCGAGCCGATCAGCGCGGTCAGCATCAGCCCGGCGACGGCCGCCAGGATGCCCGTGATGACATAGGCGATGAAGCGCACCTTGCCGACCGGCACGCCGGCCGTGAAGGCGGCGCGGTCGTCGCTGCCCACCGCCATCAGCTGGTCGTAATAGGGCGTCTGGCGGATCGCCCACCAGAACAGGAAGATCGCCGCCAGCGGCACGATCGAGATGGGGCCGGCCATCGCCTTCAGCCAGCCGGGCGCCGGGCCGATCGGCGCCGGCAGGATCGTCAGCGTCACGCCGGCCAGCACCAGATACGTCCCGAGGGTGGCGACGATCGGCTGGATGCGCACCACCGTCGCCATGAAGCCGTTGACAGCGCCCACCGCCGCGCCGAGCAGCAGCGCGGCCGGCACGATCACCAGCGGCGAGGCGATGCCGGCGTTCAGGAACAGGACCTGGATGACGACGGCGTTGATGAAGCCCATCAGCGGGCCGACGGAAATGTCGATACCGCCGCGCCCGGCCAGGATCACAGGCGTCGACGCGGCCGCCGCCCCGATCAGCGGCGCCGCCAGCCCCATCAGCGTACCCCAGCCGGCGGGTTGGAAGCGCACCGGGTTGAGCAGCAGATTGGCCGCCAGCAGCACGCCCAGCAGGATCATCGCGAAACCGGCGCTGCCGAGCGCGGAGAGGAATTTCCCGCCGCTCATGCCGGCACCGAAGAGACGCGGCACCTTGTCATCATGCCGCCCGCCCGAACATGGCGGCGATGACCGTATCGGCGCTCATCGCTTCGCCGGACAGCTCGGCCGCCACCTCGTATTCGCGGAAGACCAGCACACGCTGGCAAAGAAGCAGCACCTCCTCGATCTCGGTCGAGAGGATCACCAGCCCCATTCCGCCGGCCGCCAGGTCGCGAAAGACGTCGTAGAGGACATGCCGCGTGGCCACGTCGACGCCGCGCGTGGGGTCGTTGAGCAGGAGAAGTTTCGGCTCCAGCGCCAGGGCGCGGGCCAAGAGCACCTTCTGCTGGTTGCCGCCCGACAGCGTCGTGATGGGCGCGTCCGGCCGCTGCGCCACGATCGAGAGCTTGTCGCGGTAGCGTTCATAGCGGGCGCGGCGGCGCGCGAAGCTGATCAGGCCGAAGCGACTGTCGCGCTCCGGTGTGGCGATGGCGAAATTGTCGAGCACAGACTGTGTCGGGAAGATGCCGGTGGCGCGGCGGTCGCGCGGCAGATAAGCGATGCCCGCCGCCACGGCCGTGCGAAACGTCCGGATCGCCTGTTCGCCCTTTGCCGACGACAGCACGACTTCGCCGGCCGGGGGTGCATGCAGCCCCGCCAGCGTCTGCAGGAAGCGCTCCTGGCCATGGCCGTCGAGTCCCGCCAGCCCGACGATCTCGCCGGGGGCGATCGTCTGCGTGATCGGCGCCTTGCCGGCCGCGAGCGACACGCCGCGAACATGGAGCGCCACGTCAAGCATGGGCGAGTTCCGCGGCGGTCTGCGGGGCCATGGCGCGCAGCAGTTCGGCGGGCGAGGATGTCCCGCGCTCTTCCGTGCGCACGACCTGGCCACCGCGCAGGATGGAAATGCGGTCGGACAGCGCCATCACCTCGTCCATGCGGTGGGTGATGAACAGGATCAGCCGGCCTTCCTCGGCGAGGTTGCGCATCAGGGCGAAGACCGCCTCCCGGTCGGCGAAATCCAGTGCGGCGGTCACCTCGTCGAGAATGAGAATCTTTGGGTCGCGGGCGAGAGCGCGGGCAAGCACCACGAGCTGCTGCGCGGCGAGCGGCAGCAGGCCGGCCGGGCGGTCGAGCGGCACCTCTGTTCTGGCGAAGCGGGCAAGAATGCCGGCGGCGCGGCCGCGGCGTTCGCCGCGCGGCACGGCGCGCTTCAGCAGTCCGTCCAGCCCGAGCAGGATATTGTCCGTGACGCTGCGGTCCGGCGCGATCAGTACTTCCTGGAAGACGGTGGCGAATCCCGCCGCCTGGAACGAGGCCGGGTTCGGGCCCGAAAAGGCGTGCCCGTCGAGCCGGATCGTTCCGGAGTCCGGCTGCACGATGCCGGAAAGCAGCTTGACCAGCGTGCTCTTGCCGGAGCCGTTCTCGCCCAGGATCGTGTGGATTGTGCCGGCACGAAAGGCGATCGAGGCGTTTTGCAGCGCGATCGTTTCGCCATAACGCTTGGAGATGGTCTGAACCTCAAGCATGGGATCACGCCGGCCGCTGGCAGTGGCTCGATACGGAGCTTGCGACAATCTCGGAAGGAGCGGGGCAGCTCAAGCCTGAAATATCCCATCAATGAAGCCGGCTCGCGACGAGCCGGCTTCAGTCAGCTCAAGTCGATGTCACTGCGCGCAGGCGCCCGGGACTTTCGAATAATCCCAGCCTTTGGTCGGCGCCGGGTTCGAGAAATAGGCGTTGAGCCACTCTTCCGGCATCGGGTCGGTCGGCGGCACCGGGAAAACCGAAACGGCGTCCGGCGTCATGCAATCCTGGTACCATTTGTCGAGGTCGGCCGCGTGGACCGGCGGGATCGGGATCAGCAGCGTGTTGAGCTTCGGCTTCTGCCCGTCGAGCAGGCGGGTGCCGACGCGGAACAGCGTCTGCGCCGTCCAGCCCGGCAGCACGGCGTGGCCCTCGAAACGGTACTTGTCGGGATTGGCCTTCCAGTAGCCGAGCGCGTCGCCGGTGATCGAGCCGGTGATGAGCGGCGCCGGCCGGCCGGCTTCCGAAAAGGCCTCGGCCACGACGCGGCTTTCGGAACCGGTCGTCCACACCGCGTCGATTGCCGCCGGGTTGGTGGCGATCGCCTGCAGCACCACAGTCTTGGTGACGTTGGGTGTCCAGTTGCCGTTGACCGAACGGGCAACCTTCAGCTTCGGATACTCGGCCAGCGCCTTGTCACCGCCCTCGCGCTCCTGCACCACGATCGGGTGGCCGGCGATACCCTCGACCAAAAGCACGCTGCCGCCCTCGGGGAGGGCGGTGCCGACCGCCGCCATCATGTCGTAGCCCCAGCGGGCATAGTTGGAATCGACATTGATGGCGTTCGGGCTGGTCACCGAGCCGGCCGCCGTCACGAAGGGGATGCCGGCCTTGGCGGCGGCGTCGATCGCCTCGTCCAGCGCGGTCGCGGAACCGGGGATCGAGGTGATGATCGAGCAGCCCTTGTCGATGAAGGCGCGGATCTGGTTGATCTGCTGGCTAGTATCGTTGTTGGAATCCGACACTTCAAAGCTCGCGACGGTGCCGTCGGCGATCAGGCCGTCGACCAGCCGCTTCAGTTCGTTGGTGACGCTGACGCGCCACGGATTGCCCTGGTAGGATTCCGAATGGCACCACTTCCACGGCTTGGCCGGGGCGGCGAAATTGTCCCATGCAGAGGGCAGGACCTTCTGCGGGGCGCCGTCATATTGTGCCTTCAGTTCTGTCGGCAGGCCGTCGATCACCGCCTGCACGTCTTGCGCATAGGCGGTGCCGGCCGCCGATATCAGGGCGGTTGCGGCCAGCAGGCCGCGGATCGTCACTTTCATAGCTTGTCTCCTCCTGTGTTCATCGCTTGCTTGCTCAGCCGGGCGAGGCAAAGCTCTCCCGGAAAAGGCGGTTGAGATCGTCGACGACCGGGCGCGCCGCATGGCCGGCCGCCAGTCCCTCGTTGATGCGGTCGGAAGCGGCCTGCTGGAAGCCCATGTAGCCGTCGTGGCGCGGACGCACCCAGGCGCCCTCCAGCGTGCGGCGGGTCGCCCGATAGAAATCGTGGGTCGCGCGGTTGACGGCATCGTCATCCCAGGCCGCCGCGTGGCCCGGCTGCCCGCCCGCCGCGGCATAGGGGCCGCGCTGGACATCGCCCGACGCGACCCAGTAAGCGAAGTCGATGGCCGCCTGCTTCTCCCGGGAGAAGGCCGAGACTGCGATGCCGGTGCCGCCGAGCGCCGAGCCGACCGGTCCGTGCGCGCCGGCGACTGGGATGTCGGCGAAGGCGAGCCGCTTCGGCCGGAAACCGTCGGTGGCATAGCTGACATAGCCGTAGATCAGTGGCGAGCAGAGGAAGGGCGAATTCTGCTCAACCATCCGCTCCGAAACCGCGATGGGATCCATGCCCCGGCACGAGGGGTCGACCAGCGCATCGATCTCGCGCAGCAGTTCCCAGGCTTGAGAACCAGTCTCGATGTCGATCAGGTCGCCCGGGCCGGTCGCGGAGCACGCGCGGCCGAGATTCCCGGTAAAGGTGTAGAAACACATCAGCGAATGCGGCGGCCTGAGCGGCAGCAGCACCTTGCCTTGCCGCGCGAGCGCGACGACGTCGCTCCACCGGCCGAGCGGCTCCGCCATGGCGTCCGGCCGCCATGCCTGCACCTGCGTCGCGGCGTCGATCGGGAAGGCCCATTGACGTCCGGCCCAGGCATAGCTCGGATAAGATTGCCCGACGCTGCCCGCCGCGAGCGCGTCGCGCTCGGCCTCGCGGCCTGCGACGTCGAGCGGGGCCAGGCAACCCTCGTCTGTGATCTGGCCGACATGCGGATGGTCGATGACGATCATGTCGTAGGCGCGCGCCAGCTCCTCCACGGGGAAGGACTCGAAGTCCTGCAGCGAGCGCTTCTCCCAGACGATTGAAACACCCGTGCGCTCGCGCCAGATTTCCGCGCAGGCGACCATCGGGTCGAAGCCGCGCGGATGGCTCCAGGTCATGCCTTTGAGGGTGATGGTCACAACCCGAACTCCGCGCGTATCTTCGCGCTGTGCTCGCCGATGCGCGGAGCCGCCCGCGCGACCTTCGCGCGCGTACCGTCGACCCGCAGCGGCGAACGCGTCGTCAGGATCGACACGTCGTCCTCACGCGTCACCGTCTGCAGCATGTCGAGCGTCTTGAAACCTTCGTGATCCATCATCTCCGGCCAGGACAGCACCTTGGCGCACCAGATGTCGGCCGGCTCCAGCACGGCCAGCCATTCGTCCACGCTGCGGGTAGCCACCTTCTGCGCGATGATGGCCTTGATCTCGTCGCGCGCCGTGAACCAGGTGGCCGGCTTGTCCGCGTAGGGCGCGAGCTCGGCATCGAGACCGAGCAGCGCCGAAAGCTTCGGGATCGGCGTCATGGCGATCGAGAGATAGCC
>JAEUMA010000092.1 GCA_016793565.1 Rhizobiaceae bacterium | reverse complement strand
CCTCGTAGAGGCCGTAGGAGATACGCGGGGAAAAGTTGACTGCCCGGTTACCGGGGATTGTCCATGGGGTCGTCGTCCAAATGACGACGTGGGCGTTCCAAAGATCTTCGGCAGTCCGTTCTGGATGATGCGAGACTTTTGCACCATCACGAACGATGTGCTGCGGCACAACCGGAAACTTCACCCACACCGTATCCGACTCATAGTCCTGGTACTCGACCTCGGCTTCGGCCAGCGCGGTGCGCTCGACCACGCTCCACATCACGGGCTTCGAGCCGCGATACAGCTGGCCGCTCTCGGCGAACTTCAGAAGTTCCCCGGCGATGCGCGCCTCGGCGTGGAAGGCCATGGTGAGGTACGGATTCTCGAAGTCGCCGACGACGCCGAGGCGCTGGAACTCATCGCCCTGCACGTTGATCCACTTTTCCGCATAGGCCCGGCATTCCTGCCGGAACGCCACCATGGCGGCAGGATCGGAGAGATCGGGCTTAGCCTTTCCCTTGGAGCGATAGTTTTCTTCTTCGATCTTCCACTCGATCGGCAGGCCGTGGCAGTCCCAGCCGGGCACGTAGTTGGAATCGTAGCCGCGCATCTGGAAGGATTTCGTGATGACATCCTTCAGGATCTTGTTGAGCGCATGCCCGATGTGGATGTTGCCGTTAGCGTAGGGCGGGCCGTCGTGCAGCACGAACATCGGCCGGCCCTTGGCGTCGTCGCGCAGACGCCTGTAGAGGTCCATCTCCTGCCAGCGCGCAACAAGCTGCGGCTCCTTCTCCGGCAGGCCCGCGCGCATCGGAAAATCCGTCTGCGGCAAATAAAGCGTCTTGGAATAGTCGATCTTCTCAGCGGTGTCGGTCATCGTGCCTGCCAAAGAATGCCCGGCATCGGCGTGCGCCGGGGAAAAATGCCACTATCACGGTGCGGATTTCGCGCAAGGGGCGCGATGGCGTGATCCCGGCCTTACGGACGCGGCGAAGCCGCCCGGAAGACCGGGCTGGTAATTCGTATTGCGATCGCCCGCGGCATCGTCATGCCGCGGCTTTTAACCGAGCTTGGGGATCAAGGAAAGCGGCGCCACGATTCAAATTGACGCGGAACGGAAACGGGCGTTTTCGTACGCAAGGTTGCGGACCTGCAATGCGGGCAGGTGCAGCCGGTGTTTGTGCGACCGCGATCTGCGCGCACGGCCTGTCGGTCGAATATGGAGGGACATCATGGCCACCGACGTAAGCAAGTCCATTGGCGGTTCGGACGGCGAACTGCGTACGAAATGGGGATGGTTCGTGGCGCTCGGCGTGCTCATGCTGATCGCCGGCGTCATTGCCTTCGGCAATATCCTCTTCGCGACGGTGGTATCCGTCTTCTACGTCGGCGTGCTGATGATCGTCGCCGGCGTGTTCGAGATCATCCACGCCTTTGGCGTGAAAACGTGGGGCGGCTTCTTCTGGTGGCTGCTCTCCGGCATTCTCTACACGATCGCCGGCTATGTGGCCTTCACCAACCCGTTGCTGGCCGCGGCTGTGATGACGCTTCTCTTGGCGGCAACGCTGATTGCCTCCGGCATCATCCGCATCTGGCTGGGCGCACGAAGCCGCTCCGGCTGGATTATCGCCGCTGGCGTCGTCACCGCGCTCGCCGGCATCGTGATCGCCATCGGCTGGCCGGTGAACAGCCTCTTCATCCTCGGCCTGTTCCTCGCCTTCGACCTGGTGTTCCAGGGCATCGGCTTCATCTTCTACGGCTTCGCGCTGAAGAGGTAGGCCCGAACAGGGCACCGTCCCCTGCCCCGAAAAGTCAGGGGACGGTGAAGTCGAAGCGGTATGTCGTGGAAATGCCGACCATGAACTGGTTCGGCGATCCCCGTTCCTTAACAAGCGACGAATTGGCCGCCGGGCCTGTCAGCCTTGCATATTCCCCGAACAGGCTTGCCGCTATCCGGTCGGTTGCCTGCCAGTTGACCGCTCCGCCGACGCCGACCGCGCGCAGGCCGCCACCCGGATCGTATTCGCTGAGGCCAGATGCCGCCGCTTCCGACGGCGTGACGCCGTAATAGGCCTGGAAATAGTCCTGGCTCGCAAATGAGACGCGCGGGCCGCCGGAGACGCGGATCGTCGGCGTCAGGTCGTGGAAGGCATCCACTGCCAGGTCGGCCACGACGCCAGTATGCGCCTCGATGCCCTGGCGCACCTCGCCGCGCACCCGCATCCATCCCGTCGGATAGTATTCCGCGAACGCACCCAGTTCGCCGCCGAAGGGCACGCGGTCGAGGCCTTTCAGTTGCGGCGCGTCATTGTCATTGCGCTCGAACAGAAGCTTGCCGACGACGCCCGCGCGGAAAGTCCCCTTGTCCATCAGGGCGAAGGAGATGTTGTCGTTGCGCGACGAGAACGGCGTCGTCTTGCCGGCCTTGCCGAGCGACACGATGGGGGCGATGCGCAGCAGATAGCTGTCGGAGCCCTCGAAACGGGGCGCAACGTAGGGCGCCGCGCCAACGTTCAGGTACCAGTCGCCGGACAGGAAATCGAAGAAGCCGCCCTCTTCCGCGCTCGCCGTGCCACACGCGGCAAGACAGGCCGACAGGGTTACCGTACGCAACACCGAAATCACGCAAACCTCACACCTTCTTCCAGCCATGGCCGGAAGGTCGAGATATGCGGCGGGATGGTTAAAATTTGCATTAGAGCGGTTCCATCTAACCCTGAACCGCTCTAAACGCCTTGTACCCGCCGGCTTTTCGCAAGCGGACGCATCTGCGACCCGGTTTGACGTGCTGAATCGTGAAAGTCGCGTATCTATCTGTTTTCACGCGATGATCTGGCAAAATGGCCGTTTTGAGCGTCAACGGTCAGCCGGACATCCCGAATATGTCGTCCAGCCAGTCGAACACGCGTCGGTTGAGAAGCGAGCGGTTCATCATCTCGCAATGGTCGCCGGCTCCTTCCGCCGCCGTGAAGCGGATGAGCTTCTTCGGGCAACGCAGCGCCTCGTAAAAATGCTGCGCGGTGGAGGAAAGAGGATCGTCTTCCGCCGCGGTCAGAAGCGTCGGGCAACGGATGAGTTCGGCGCGCCCTTCCATCGTGAACGGCTCCACCGCATGCAGAAATCCCTGCAGGCTGTCGACGCCATGCACCCAGAAGCCGCGCTGGATGATCGACCAGCGCATCCGGCGGTCCTTCTCGATCACGCCCCGCAGTTTCTCGACCAGCGCGGGCGTTACATCGGAGACATCGCCGAGAACCCGCATGATGAAGCCGCGCACCCCGGCGGCGATTCCCCACTGTCCTGGATCGGCGATCAGCGCGGCGATGCGCGGCTCGCCCGAGGCGCCACGCGGGGCAAGGTAGCCGCCGAGGCTCCAGCCGCTCAAGGCCATCTTCTTCGCATCGACCTGCGGCAAACCGATCGCGTAATTGACCACCGCGCGGATCACCGTCTCCCAGTCCGCGCGCATCGGAACGCCCTGCACATAGAGCATTTCGCCCTGGCCCGGCCCGTCAAACATCAGCACATGATAGCCGCGACGCGAGGCGGCCACGCCGGAGGCGAAGTACATGTCGGTGATGGTTCCGTCATAGCCGTTGGTGAGGATCAGCAACGGCCGAACCTCGTCTGCACGCCCTGCCGCCGGCAGCAGGTAGGCGGTCATCGCCGCGCCTTCGAAAGGAATCCGCACCGGCCGAACCGCCGGCTCGCCCAGCGCCAGTCCGCGGTCGAAGGCCGAGACCTGCCTGTGAAAGGCGCTCAGAAAGCGGGGATCGACGGGCGCGCCGTAGAGCGGATGGAGGGATGCACCGTAGAAGACGCTGGCGCGCAGGAAGAGGTCGCGTGCGCTGCCGCGATGACCAGCCGCAAGCGTGGACTCGGCTTCCTCCGCGAGGCGGTCGCCCGCTGCGACGAAGGCAGAGTGGAAAACGCCGTCATCGCCCTCGCCCACCGCCTTCGCCACTGCCTGGACTTCGCCGAAGTCGGCGCCGCCATATGGGATGTAGGCCAGCGGCCAGGTGCCAAAGGCATTGTGAAAATCGCTCTTGAATAGCACGCTCATCGCCGGCTCCCATCCGAATATGTCGCCCAACCGGAGTAGTAGAGCGACCGGATCGGGTGCAAGCCCTGCGTTCAGAAAGCGATGCGCAGATCCAGTTCGGACAGCGGCCGCACGCCGGCCAGCACCGCGCGCGCCTCCGCTTCGTCCTGCTTCATCTGGACGACCAGCGCGTCAAGCCCATCGAACTTCTGCTCACCGCGCAGGAAGCCGAAGAACGAAACCTGACAGACCTCGCCGTAGAGGTCGCCGGAGAAATCGAACACGAAGGTTTCGAGGAGCGGCTCGCCATCCGCGTCGACCGTGGGGCGGCGCCCGAAATTAGCGACGCCGTCGTGCAGCGAACCGTCGGCGCGCCGCAGCCGCACGGCGTAGATGCCGTGCCTCAGGTCGGTCGCAGCCGGCAGCGCCATGTTGGCGGTCGGAAAGCCCAGCGTACGGCCGAGCTGCTTGCCGCCGACCACTTCCGCCTGCACGGTGAAGCGGTAGCCGAGTAGGCCCGCTGCCTCGGCGACCTCGCCCTTGGCCAGGAGGCGGCGGATGCGGCTCGACGACACGATTTCGACGCCCTCGTCGCGGAAGGCGTCAACCAGGCTGACGCCGAAACCATGGCGCTCGCCCGCCGCCATCAGAAAGGCCGGCCCGCCCTGGCGGTTGCGCCCGAAATGAAAATCGAAGCCGGTCACCGCATGACGGATGGCCAGCCGCTCGCAAAGGATGCCCGTCACGAAGGCCTCCGCATCGAGGGACGCGAACGCGCGCGTGAAAGGCTGCTCGACAACGCCCTGGAAGCCCAGAAGGCCGAACAGTTCGGCGCGCACCGGCGGCGGCGTGATCTGGAAGAGCGGGACGTCCGGCTGGAAGACGGTTCGAGGGTGCGGGTCGAAGGTCAGCACGAGGGCGGGTGCGGAACGGCGGTGCGCTTGCTCCAGAGCCCGTTCAAGGACAGCCTGGTGACCACGGTGCACTCCGTCGAAATTGCCGATGGCGACGACGCCGCCACGCAGGTCCTGCGGCAGCGGTGCTTCGCCTGCGATCCTTCGGATTACGGTCATGGCCGGCTCAACGCAGCCTCGGAATGACGGCCACCGGGCGGTGGCCGTGCTTTTCCAGAAAGGCCGAGAGCAGCGCGACGTCCGGATTGTCGGGATGGCCGTAGTCGCGGGCGTGGATGCCGCCCGACACATACAGCACGTCGATGCCGTTGTCGGCAGCGCCCTTGACGTCCGTCAGCACGCCGTCGCCGATGGCGACGGCGGCATCGCGCTCGACCGGCCGTCCGGCGACCTCGGCCGCCGCCTTCAGCGCCGCTTCGTAGATCGGCCGATAGGGCTTGCCGGATATGAGGGTGCGGCCGCCGAGCCTAGCGTAGTCGCGGGCGAGCGCGCCGGCGCACCATATCAGGCGCTCTCCGCGTTCAACGACGATGTCGGGATTGGCGCAGATGAAGGGCAGGTCGCGCGAGCGCAGGCGCGCCAGCATGTCCGCATACATCTCCGGCGTTTCG
>JAEUMA010000205.1 GCA_016793565.1 Rhizobiaceae bacterium | reverse complement strand
AGCGTGTCGGCGGCGCTGAGCTACGTGCGCAGCCGCGCGCTGAGCTTCGGCATCAAGCCGCCGGTGTTCGAGAAGCGCGACATCCACGTGCACGTGCCCGAGGGTGCAACGCCGAAGGACGGTCCGTCGGCGGGCGTCGCGATGACCACCGCGATCGTCTCCGTGCTGACTGGCATCCCCGTGCGGGCCGATGTCGCCATGACCGGCGAGATCACGCTGCGCGGCAGGGTTCTGCCGATCGGCGGGCTCAAGGAGAAGCTGCTGGCTGCGCTTCGCGGCGGCATCAAGAAGGTGCTGATCCCGGAGGACAACGCCAAGGACCTGGCGGATATCCCGGACAACGTGAAGAGCGGCCTGGAGATCATCCCGGTGAGCAGGGCCGGCGAGGTGCTGAGGCATGCGTTGGTGCGCATGCCCGAGCCGATTGAATGGGTGGAACCGGTGGAGCCGCCCGCAGCAGCCGGCAAGGACGAGGCAGGCAAGGTTTTGGCTCACTGAGCCTCTGCCGCAACGCGAAGTCAGGAAAGCCGGGCGTCTAGCCCGGCTTTCTTGTTAAAAAGCCCGGATTTCCGCCATTTTTCTACGGTTGAGCAGCATTTCGAGCTTGCCCGGCCGACGGTTCTCCCTAAAAGTCCGTTGCCTGCCGGGCAAGAGTCGAAGCCCCGGTCTTTCATCACGGAAGGGAATCTTGATGAACAAGAACGAATTGGTGGCCGCCGTCGCCGACGCAGCCAAGCTGTCCAAGGCCGACGCGCAGTCCGCCGTCGATGCGGTTTTCAACACCATCACCAGCGAATTGAAGAAGGGCGGCGACGTGCGGCTCGTCGGCTTCGGAAACTTCTCGGTTTCGAAGCGCGCCGCCACCACCGGCCGCAACCCGCAGACCGGGGCCGAGGTCAAGATCCCGGCGCGCAGCGTGCCCAAATTCTCGGCCGGCAAGGGCCTCAAGGACTCCGTCAACTAAGGCGTCCGCGACACTTTTGCGCAAGGGCCGGGGATTCTCCGGCCCTTTTCTTTTGGGCGCGAAACAGCCTGCGGAAAAGCCAACCGTCCTGTGCTCGAGGGCGGAAAATCATTCGATACGCTAGGAAAGCCGGGGGCGTGGTGGGCGATGAGAGACTCGAACTCCCGACATCTTCGGTGTAAACGAAGCGCTCTACCAACTGAGCTAATCGCCCCTCCCGGGTAGCCTCCGTTTAAGCGGTTCAGTGCCTTTCCGCAACAGCTTTCCAGCCCCGCTGGCGGGTGCCGCGGCGGCCTCCGCAAAGTGAAGGGGAGTATTGTTCATAAAGCGCGGCCATGCGCTTGACACCCATCCGAGAACCCCCTAATTGACCGCCCACGACGCGGGGCACATTGAGCCGGCGTCGCAAGCGCGGGTGTAGCTCAGTCGGTTAGAGTGCCGGCCTGTCACGCCGGAGGTCGCGGGTTCGAGCCCCGTCACTCGCGCCATTATATTCCAAGGGCTTGGCCGTTTCAGCCGTCTGCGGTTTCAACTTTTTTCCCCGCCAAGTTTCAACTTTTTGGGCTTGTTCCGTTCTTCCGCGAGCGCCCTGCGGCCCTTGCGCCTTGCCTCGTCGGCCGTCCGCACGGCGGCGA